>JAZBOD010000370.1:0-15887 GCA_036350955.1 Desulforhopalus sp.
AGACCGGCTTTACCGAACTCCCGTTTTTCAGCCTTTTCCACCCGGCCACCAAACTGCTGGAGCATCAGTTGGGCGCCATAACAGATGCCGAGAACCGGAATACCGAGACGGAAAATTTCCGGGTCACAGTGCGGCGCGTCTGGATCATACACCGAACAGGGACTGCCGGAGAGGACAATCCCGTGCGGTTTGAGCTCCTTCAACCGCTCAAGGGTAATGGAGAAGGGATGAATTTCGCTGTACACCTTCTGTTCGCGGATCCGCCGGGCGATCAACTGGGTAGTCTGCGAGCCAAAATCAAGGACGACTATCTTTTCACTGTGGATATCCATAACTCACCAATAAAGGACTTTTCGCCGGGCCAAACCCAGCTGCCGAAAGAATCGATACGCTCTCCGCCCGATATCATGCGGTCCGGTAGTTTGGCGCCTCTTTGGTAATAATCACATCGTGGACATGGGACTCGCGCAGGCCGGCGGAGGAGATCTGCACAAAGCGGGCCTTTTGCTGGAGGTCGGCGATGGTTGCCGCCCCGACATAGCCCATCCCCGAGCGGAGTCCGCCAAGGAGTTGATAGAGCACCGATGCCAGCGGCCCACGATAGGGGACCTTGCCCTCGATGCCTTCCGGCACCAGTTTCGAGGGGGCGGCGACCCCGCTCTGGAAGTAGCGGTCGGCGCTCCCCTGACTGCAGCTCATCGCCCCCAGAGATCCCATTCCCCGGTAGCCTTTATAGGTCCGGCCCTGATAAAGGAAGGTGTCACCGGGGGTTTCATCGGTTCCGGCGAAAAGGCTGCCGATCATCACCGTGCTCGCCCCGGCGCCAATCGCCTTGGCCAGGTCGCCGGAGTGTTTGATCCCGCCGTCGGAAATAATTGGAATATTATAGCGGTTGCCCACTTCGACACAGTTTTTCAGGGCAGTCATTTGCGGCACCCCGACCCCGGCGACGATCCGGGTGGTGCAGATCGACCCCGGACCGATACCCACCTTCACCGCGTTGGCCCCGGCCTTGATCAGGTCTTCCGCCCCTTTGCCGGTGGCGACATTGCCAGCAATCACCGGCAGGTTGGGAAAGGCGCTTTTCACCCCGGCCACTGCATCAATCACCCCTTTTGAATGGCCATGGGCAGAGTCGACCACCACCACGTCAACTCCGGCCCGCAGGAGCATTTCGGCGTGGCTGACGATGTTCGGCCCCACCCCGAGGGCTGCACCAACCAGCAGGCGGCCGAAACCATCCTTGGCCGCCATGGGGTATTTTTTTATTTTTTCGAGATCCTTGATGGTGATCAATCCCTTCAGGCCACCATGCTCATCGACGACCAGCAGTTTTTCAATGCGGTGCTCGTGGAGCAGCGCCTTGGAGTGTTCCAGGGAGATCCCCACCCGGGCGGTAACCAGGTTTTTCGAGGTCATCACATCGGCCACCCGCAGGCCGTCATCGGAAACGAACCGCAGGTCGCGATTGGTGACGATCCCCACCAGTTTGCCGTTTTTCAGCACCGGCAGACCGGAAATCTTGTAGGTACTCATGATCTCCTGAACCTCCCCCACCGACTGTTCCTCGGTAACGGTGATCGGGTCGATGATCATCCCTGATTCCGATTTTTTTACCCGTTCGACCTCAAGGACCTGCTGCTCGATGGTCATATTCTTATGGACAATGCCGATCCCCCCCTCCCGTGCCATGGCTATCGCCGTACGGTGTTCGGTGACGGTATCCATTGCCGAACTGACCAACGGGGTCTGCAGGAGAATGGTATCGGTGAGCCGGGTGGCGAGACTGACCTCCCCGGGGAGGACGTCAGAAGCATCGGGCAGCAGCAACAAATCGTCGAATGTCAGTGCGGTTTCTATCTGATCTGGTAACATGTTCCCTCCTTTTTAAGGGATTGCGGCAGAGTAACCCGGTATGTGCGTGATACCGGCAGTACCGGGGCGTGGTGCAGGCCGCTACGGTTATGGATTTCATCGAACAACACTCTCCCGTTGCATCGGGGCAAATGTACAGCAGTACTGAGCTCCAAGGGAGGCTGAGAAAAAGGGAAGCAGATGCTGTTGGCAATCAATCCAGTAAACCCCCAGCTCCGGCTGATTGAACAGGTCGTCAAATTCCTCAAAAACGGCGCGGTAATCTGTTACCCCACGGACACCGGCTACGGTATCGGCTGTGACCTTTTCAACCAGAAGGCGATCAAACAGCTCATCCAGTTGAAGCGGCGGCCGCCACAGAAGCCCTTCTCATTCATGTGTGCTGATCTGACCGACATCAGCCACTACGCCCATGTCTCCAACACCGCGTACCGACTGATGAAGAAAAACCTGCCGGGCCCGTACACCTTTGTCCTTCCCGGCACCAAACTGGTGCCGAAGATGATGGCCACCAAGCAAAAAACTGTCGGTATCCGGGTCTCCGGCCACCCAATCAGCCGACTCCTGGTGGAGACCCTCGGCACACCGATTGTCAATACCAGCCTCCAACTTGAGGACCAGCCGGCCAGTCTTGCCGAACCCTACGAAATCGAGGAGTTTTTCGGAAACCGGATCGACCTGGTGATCGATGGTGGAGCGATTTATCCTGATCCCTCTTCGGTTATAGACCTCACCGGCGATCTGCCGGAAATTCTCCGGGAGGGAAAAGGCGACCTCAGTCCTTTTCGCTGATCAGCGCGTCCTTTAAAGACTTGCTCATGGTGAAGTGGAGGGTCTTGCGGTCGGGAATCTCCATCATCTTCCCGGTACGCGGGTTTTTGGTCGAACGGGGTTTTCGTTCACGAACCGCAAAGGAGCCAAAGCCGCGCAACTCGATCCGCCGCTCCTCGGCCAGAGCCCTGGCCATGGTGTCGAGGAGGATGTCCACCGCCAGCCCCACATCCTGTTTATGCATCGCCAGTTCACTGCTTACCTTGTCCACCAGATCTTTTTTCAACATCACAACACGCTGTAACCAAGAGGGTTGAGTGGCGGCGGCCAGCCAGGGCCCCCACCACGTCTATAAAAAAAGGTTGTCCTGTCGGGGTTCCGACAGGACAACCTTTCTGTTTCAAGCCGACAGCCTCTACCGGCGTACGTTTACTGGTTGTCGCCGGAGTCGTTGCCTTCAGCAGCTGCTTTGAGCAGGTCGCCGAAGGTTGAGGGGGCATTCTCCGAAGCAACTTTTTCGGCTTTTTTGAATTTCTCCACCGCCGTCTCTTCGTCGTCGCCCTCAAGCGTCTTCACCGACAGGCCGATTTTCCGGTCCTTGGCGGAGACGTTGATGACAATCGCCTTCAGGGTATCGCCAACCTGGTACATGCCGACCGGGGTCTTGACCTTGTCCTTGCTCAGTTCGGAGACGTGGACCAGACCTTCGATCCCCTCCTCCAGTTTGACAAAGACCCCGAAATCGGTGACGTTGGTGATCTCTCCCTCAACCACCGTCCCCGATGGGTAGTTGTTGTAGGCCGCCTGCCACGGATCGGGAACCAGCTGCTTGATCCCCAGGGAGAATCGCTCGTTCTCCTTGTCGATCTTCAGCACCACCGCCTGAATGGTCTCGCCCTTGGCGTATTTTTCTGAGGGGTGCTTGATCCGCTCGGTCCAGGAGAGGTCGGAGACATGGATCAGACCATCAATGCCCTCTTCGATACCGATGAACACCCCGAAATCGGTGATGTTTTTGATCTTACCCTCGATTACCGAGCCCACCGGGTAGTTGTCGGTCACCAGATCCCAGGGATTGGGCTGGAGCTGCTTCATTCCGAGGGAGATCCGCTTGGTTTCGGTTTCGATATTGAGCACCATGACCTCAACCTGGTCACCAACGGAGACCATTTTTGACGGGTGACGCGGCTTCTTCGACCAGGTCATCTCGGAGACGTGGATAAGCCCTTCCACCCCTTCTTCCAGTTCGACGAAAACACCGTAGTCGGTGATCGAAACCACTTTGCCCTTGGTGGTCTGATTAATCGGGTAGCGGTCGACCACGGTGGCCCATGGGTCGTCACGGAGCTGTTTGACCCCGAGGGAAACCCGGTCATGCTCCCGATCGTACTTGAGGACCTTGACTTCCAGTTCTTCGCCGACCTTATAGAGTTTGGCCGGATGAGAAACCCGGCCCCAGGAAAGATCGGTGATATGGCAGAGGCCGTCCATCCCGCCCATATCGATAAACAGGCCGTAATCGGTGATGTTGGTGATCGCGCCGCGGATGATCTGCCCCTCTTCCAGTTTGGAACGCATCTCCTCGCGGAGCTTTTTCCGCTCCTCTTCGAGGATCGCCCGCCGGGAGATCACCACGTTGTTGCGCTTCTTGTTGAACTTGAGAATCTTGAAATCCATCGACTGACCAATCAGCGCATCGAGGTCTTTAACCGGACGAAGATCAATCTGGGAATAGGGAAGAAAAGCCGGTACGCCGATATCCACCGACATCCCGCCCTTAACCCGGTTGTCTATCCGCCCGGAGATGGTCCCGTCGGCCTCCTGAATCTCGGCTATCCGCTCCCAGACCTTGATCGCAATGGCCTTTTCCCGTGACAGGAGGAGTCCGCCCTCTTCCTTGCGACGCTCGACGAAAACCTCAAAGGTGTCACCAATCTTGATCTCTTCTCCATCGTCCAGGCGAAACTCCGACTTGGCGATATAGCTTTCCGCCTTATCACCGACATCAACGAGGAGATAGTCATCGACGCTGCCGATGATGGTGCCCATGGCAACATCGCCGACGGCGACCACCCTGTTGTTTTCTTCCATCTCAAAGAGTTCGGCAAAACTGAGCTCTTCGTTTTCACCCTGGGTTGATTGATTGAGTTGTTCTGTCATGGATTTTATTCTTCCTGTGGACCGAAGGCCAGACGGTTAAGGTTATTGCCCGGATAACAAAGAGATACCTGAGCAAAGGATTGCTCCGCAAAGGGAGCCTCTTCTGACGGATAAACGTAATTGTATAGCAACTTTTGCGGGAAACAGCAAGCTGTTCTTATGCGCAGAGCATTTTTTCCGGTCGACGGGGAAAGTGCCAGGAGGAGCGCTCAGGATTCCTTTTTCCCGCTCCCACTCCGCCCCCCCGTCCGCGGCCGGCTGCGCTGCCCGCTCGGCCGACGTCCACTCCTGCCGGCCCCACCGCCAGCCGGACGAGGAGGCCTCTCGTCGGCACTCCGGGGTCGAGGCCGTGTCGGGGGGGGCGGCGGCCGAAGCAGGTCCTCCTCCGGGACCAGGCACTCCAGTTTTCGGTCGATATACTCCTCAATTGCCGGCAGATAAAAGGCACCCTCTTCACAGGCAAAGCTCACCGCCTTGCCGTTAGCCCCTGCCCGACCGGTTCTGCCGATCCGGTGAACATAATCTTCTGGCTCATAGGGAAGGGTGTAGTTGACCACAAAGGTGATATCTTCGATATGGATGCCCCGCCCAGCGACATCGGTAGCCACCAGCACCTTTACCCGCCCCTCCCGAAAGCTCTCCAGGCGGTTGGCTCTTTTGTTCTGGGCAACGTCTCCGGAGAGCAGCAGGCACTCTATGCCATTGCGCTCCAGCCGCTCCGCCAGGCGGCGAGCCTCACTCTTCATGTTGGTGAAGACCAGGATCCGGTCGTTCTCATGAACCCGGAGGAGATTAAAGAGCACGGTATATTTCTCTTCGGTGGTGGTGAGGTAGACAATCTGTTCAACAGTGTTTACAGCGACCTGCTCCGGTTCCGCTTCAACCACCTTGGGTTCCACACACCACTGGGCAGCAAGACGCTGCACGTCACTTGGAACCGTGGCGGAAAAGAGCATGGTCTGCCGCTCTTTTCTCGCCGGCAGCCGACCGACAATCCGCCGCACATCGGGAATAAAACCCATGTCGAGCATCCGGTCCGCCTCATCGAGCACCAGGATTTTGCAGGCGCTCAGATCGACCACCCCTTTGCCGAGGAAATCGATCAACCGGCCCGGGGTTGCCACTACCACGTCACAGGGTTGCTCCTGAAGACGCTGCATCTGCTTCTGGTAGTCGACGCCGCCGTAAACCGCCTGAATGGAGATATCGCAGTACCTGCTGAGACCGATACCGTCCTTGGTGATCTGCATCACCAGTTCCCGGGTCGGCGCAAGAACCAGGCCACGGACAGTGCCTCGGCCCGGTTTTTTCATCGGCCGGTCCTCGGCCAGCAACCGGGAGATCATCGCGATCAGAAAGACCGCGGTCTTCCCGGTTCCGGTGTTGGCCTTGCCCACCAGATCGTTGCCGGCGAGAACATCGGCCAGGGTTTTTTCCTGAATGGCGGTACAGTAGCTGAACCCCTGGTCGGCGACAGCCCGCATGACCGGCAAAGGAATACCGAAGTCATGAAAGCGGCTTTTCCCCTCTGCAGGTTCAACGACAAACTGGTCCAGACTCCACTCCGGCTCAGGCCGGCTTTGCTCGACGGCGCGGGCTTTTCTGCCCTTGCCTCCCCCTTTGCTGCCCTTCGCCACTGCAGGCGCCGATGAACCGTGGGCAGAAATGGGCAGGCTTTCGGGGGCCGCCGCCTCAGAGGCCGGCCTTTCTTCGACAATTTCCGGTCTGTTCTTGCCGAGCATCCGGCCGTAACGGCGCTGACCGGCAAGAGCCAGTTTTTTGATTTTTCTGCCCGCAGACAGAATAAATTTCTTCATATTTTCCTCAGAATTGACACCAGCGGGAAACTTCGTCAGGGGCCGGGGTGGTTGCCCCGCCCCGATTACGGCAGAGACCGCCACCGTAAACGGTTGGCGGAACAGGGCACTACCGTTTCGCCGGGAGAAAGGGGGCACAGCGGAAGATACCGGCAACCACCGCAAAATCGATGGGCCAGACCAAAAAGAGAGGGCCGGTTACTCGTCGGTTACTTGCCGGCTACCTGCAACTCTTCCAACAACGGTCCGAACAGGGCTTCGTATTCGGGAATAGCCTTCTTTAAAATAGTGGCAATTAAAGGGACTTCCGCATCATTGACCACCAGATTTGCCGAGCAGGCCAGCGCCTGCAGATCATACAGGGTCTGGAACTGTTCGCCAACCAGCACGTAAAAGATCATCCGGCGGCGCGACATCGGCATCACCCGCATGGCCTGGTGAAAGGCTCCTGCCTCAATTCCGCCTTCCTCGAATCGGCTGTGCAAAAAGATCGCAGCATAGTCAACAAAGCGCATCTTGTCCAGTGCATCTTCGGCGGAAGCGACCTGCTCCACGAGATAGCCCAGATCTCCGGCAGCCTTGACCACCGTCGCTCGTGCCGGAATATCAGGAAACAATACCAGGGACTTGGGGATATCTTCGACCACTTCCTGATCCTCAAAAACCCCCTCGCGAAGCCAGGAGATATCCGGCGGAGAAGGTGGGCGAACTCTCGAGGGGGCAGGCGACGCCGACGCTGCGGTATTGCCATTCAGGTCGGCTCCATCAAGACCGAATGGGGCGCTGCAATGAACACACTTGACTTTGATTTTTCGGCCCGGCTCGAGACCCTGGATACTCTCACGGATCTTTTCGCTCAGTTTAAGCTGCTTGCCGCACTGTGGACAATGGACGATCATATTTTCCTCACCGGTTATCTTTCACCGCCTGCGAACTGGGCCCTCATCTGGTAATTATTCACCGCTGCACGACAAAAGGCTGTGTAACCCGAAGTTGTACCCGTTTATCCAGTGGTCCAGGTTCGTTCAAGCAGGCCGGCGAGCTATAGTAGACTATGCGAGCTGGCCTGATCGGACGAAAATGGGGCGCTGGTGAAGGGGTACTTATCTGCCATAAAACCCGAAACCTTCTTCCTGCTCCTCTTCCATAGCCAGATCGGTCAGGCTGGTGGTTGATTCGCCCCGGGCCGCCTTGAGCCGATCGATGCCTCGATTCATCTCAGCCCGCTGCGAGCAGTAGGTAATCGCCGTTTTTTCGGTAATCAGGCCCCGGCTGAAAAGTTCGAGGATATGCTGGTCGAAGGTCCGCATCTCCAGGGCCGAACCCTCCTGGATGATGTGGTAGAAGGTTTTGTCCTCGGTCTCCCCGTTCTGAATCAGATCCTTGACCCGCAGACTGGTACAGAGGATTTCCATGGCGGCGATCCGCCCACCGCCGACCTTGGGCAATAGGCGCTGCGAGACGATCCAGCGGATGGTGTCGACCAGCCGGTTGCGGATCTGCGGCTGCTCCTCCCGTTCAAACATACCAAGAATCCGGTTGATGGTCTGTCCGGCATCGATGGTATGGAGCGTGGAGAAGACCAGATGCCCGGTTTCGGCGGCGGTAAGACCGATTTCCATGGTCTCCCGGTCACGCATCTCGCCCACCAGAATAACCTTGGGTGCCTGACGCAGGGCCGCCCGCATCCCCACGGCAAAACTGCTGAAGTCGTTGCCGAGTTCCCGCTGGTTGAAGGTCGCCTTGTCCTGCTGATGCACGTATTCGATCGGGTCTTCAAGAGTGACCACGTGGACCGCCCGATGATGGTTGATCTCGTTGAGCAGCGCTGCCAGCGAGGTGGTCTTGCCGGTGCCGGTTGCCCCGGTGAACAACACCATGCCGTTGAGCTCGCCAGCCATCTTGTGAAAAGCACTGGGAAACTGCATCCCGCCGATACTCGGCACCTCGGTCTCCAGTTTGCGCAGCACCGTGGTGAAATAGCCTTTCTGGGTAAAAATATTGACCCGGAACCTGGCTTTGTCGGAGAGGGCGTAGGAGAGGTCGCAGGAGCCGTTTTCCACCAGATCCTTCAGCAGTCGACGATTCTTGCCGATCAGATTGAGGGCGAAGGTCTCGGTCTGAAAGGGGGTCAGCTCGGTTACCGGGGGCGAGACCATTACCGGAACGAGCAGACCGGCCGACTCAACCTGCAGGGTTTTTCCAACGGTAATGTTGAGGTCGGAAACGTTGGGGTTGGACTCGAGCATCGTGGCGATCCAGTAGTCAATTTCGGTCTTTTTCATCATGCTCCCCTGAAAAATGTGCAATACCACCTTTTTTTGGAGTATATTGTCGCAAATCTAACCATTTTTACCAGCTTTTTTTTCAGAGTTCACCACATTTCTCGTCCTTAAGCAATCACCCCTGACCTTTGCGGAGAAGACCAGTCATGACCATCCCCTTGCGCAGCGCAACGACCACCGAGGGCCGAAGAATGGCCGGCGCCAGGAGCCTCTGGCGCGCCAACGGTGTCAGCGAAGAGCAGTTCGGCAAGCCGATCATTGCCATCGTCAACTCATTTACCCAGTTCGTCCCCGGCCACGTTCATCTTCACCAGATTGGTCAGCACCTGAAAGGGATCATTGCCCGGGCCGGCTGTTTCGCTGCCGAGTTCAACACCATCGCCATTGATGACGGCATCGCCATGGGCCATTCCGGAATGCTCTACTCCCTCCCCTCCCGGGAACTGATTGCCGACTCGGTGGAGTACATGTGCAACGCCCATACGGTTGACGCGATGATCTGCATCAGCAACTGTGACAAGATCACTCCGGGGATGCTGATGGCAGCGATGCGCCTGAATATCCCCGCGATCTTCGTTTCCGGAGGGCCAATGGAGGCGGGTGTCGACGGGGAAAAACGCTATGACCTGATCGACGCCATGGTCCAGGCCGCCGACCCGGAGGTCGATGACGCCCAGGTTGCCCGGGTCGAACGGTGTGCCTGTCCCACCTGCGGCTCCTGCTCGGGGATGTTTACCGCCAATTCGATGAACTGCCTCAACGAGGCTCTGGGGCTGGCCTTTCCCGGAAACGGCACGGTGGTCGCCACCCATGCCAGCCGCACCACGCTTTTTGAACGGGCCGCCGAACGGATCGTCGAGATGGCCTTTGCCTGGTATGCAAACGAGGACGCCAGGGTCCTGCCCCGGAGCATCGCCAGCCGCAGCGCATTTTATAATGCGATGACGCTGGATATTGCCATGGGCGGCTCAACCAATACCGTACTCCACCTCCTGGCCATCGCCCACGAGGCGGGAGTCGACTTCACCATGGCCGATATCGATGCGCTCTCCCGAAAGGTGCCCAATCTTTGCAAAGTGGCCCCTTCTTCCCATTACCATATGGAGGATGTCAACCGGGCCGGGGGGATTATGGCCATCCTCGGCGAACTCGACCGGGCCGGCCTTATCGACACCTCCGTCCACCGGGTTGACAGTCTCAGCCTGGCAGAAACCCTTGATACCTGGGATATCGCCCGACCAGGCCACAGCCCTGAAGCCGACGCCCTCTACCTGAGCGCCCCGGCCCAAACCGGGCCGAATCTGGTGATGGGTTCACAACGCACCATGTACCAGGCGGCCGATCTCGACCGCACCAAAGGCTGTATTCGCGATATCGCCCACTGCTACAGCAAGGAGGGCGGTCTCGCCGTCCTTTTCGGCAATATCGCCGAGAAAGGCTGTATCGTCAAAACCGCCGGTGTCGACCCGTCAATCTTTCGTTTCACCGGAACAGTCCGGGTCTTCTCCTCCCAGGAGGCGGCCTGCGAGGCGATCCTCGGCGGCAGGATCACCGCCGGGATGGTTATCGTCATCCGCTACGAAGGGCCAAAGGGGGGCCCGGGAATGCAGGAGATGCTCTACCCGACCTCCTATCTCAAATCGATCCATCTCGGCAAGGAGTGTGCGCTGATTACCGACGGCCGCTTCTCGGGCGGCACCTCAGGCCTCTCCATCGGCCACGTCTCTCCGGAAGCCGCCGCTGGAGGGGCGATCGCTTTGCTGGAGGACGGCGATACGGTCACAATCGACATTCCAGCCCGGACCATCGCCGTCGAATTGAGCCCTGAGCAACTGGCCGCCCGCCGCCAAAAGGAGGAGGCCAAAGGTGCTACCGCCTTCACCCCGATCGGGCGGGATCGACAGGTCAGTACAGCGTTGCGGGCCTATGCCCTCTTTGCTGCCTCGGCTGACCGTGGAGCAGTCCGCATTCTTCCGTGACACCATCGAGGCCGAAGCCGGGAGATCCGGCTTCGGCCCCAGACCATTTCCTTCCTTCAGCGGACGAAAAAACTGCTTCCAATCCGGTCGGCAATTCGCTACCCTTTGAGAAACTTTCCTTTTTTACCATCACATCAAGGAGCGCTGCTTGGAACCTACCGACATAGACAATCCGGAGTACTTTCACAAGGTCATCGACTGCCAGTTTGCCTGCCCGGCCCACACCCGGGTGCCCGAATATATCCGGCTGATCAGTGTCGGCCGCTATGATGAGGCTTTTCAGATAAACTGGATCTCCAACGTTTTTCCGGGGATTCTCGGCCGGATCTGTGACCGCCCCTGTGAACCCGCCTGCCGGCGAACCCGGGTAGAAGAGACCCCGGTGGCGATCTGCCGGCTGAAACGTTCCTGCTCAGACTACCGCAGTGATGACACCTCCTTTCTCCCGGAAATCCCCGAGAAAAAAAACGGCCGCCGGATAGCTCTGATCGGCGGCGGTCCGGCCTCGCTGACCGTGGCCCGTGACCTGCTTCCCCTAGGCTATTCGGTCGATCTCTTTGATGACCAGAGCAAGGGCGGCGGATTCGTCCGGACTCAGGTGCCCTCCTTCCGTTTACCGGAACGGGTACTCAACGAAGAGGTTGACCGGATTCTCAACCTTGGAGTGACCAGCCATTTCAACCACTACGTCGACAGTCTGCGGAAAATCGTCGAACAGGGCTACGACGCGATCTTTGTCGGCACCGGTGCACCCCGCGGCCGTGATCTCCCTGATCTGCCCGGCCGCACGGAGGGTGCGACGGCAATCCATATCGGCATCGACTGGCTGGCGGCAGTGCTTTATCGGCACGTCAACACCGTCCCACCGCGGGTGCTGGTGCTGGGGGGAGGCAACACCGCCATGGACTGTTGCCGCACCGCAAAAAGACTCGGCGCCAGAGATGTCGGCGTTGTCGTCCGCAGTCCCCGGACCGACATGAAGGCTTCGCCGTGGGAGATTGAAGACGCCGAGGCGGAAGGAATTCCGATCATCGACAACCACAATCCCCACAGTTTTGTTCTCGAAGAGGGCAAACTGGTGGGGATGACTTTCCAACCAATGATCGCCTCCTACGACGACAGTGGCCGGCGCCGCCTTGAACCGGCCGACAAGGAGCCGATTTTTCTCCCCTGCGATATGGTGATCCTCGCCGTCGGGCAGCAGAACGCCTTCCCTTTTATCGAAGCGGACCTGGGCATCACCATGACCAAAGGCGGATTACCGGAACTCGACCCGGTCACCTTTCAGTCCACCCTGCCCCAGGTTTTTTTCGGCGGGGATGCCGCCTTTGGTCCGAAAAATGTGATTACCGCCGTTGCCCACGGACATCAGGCGGCAATCTCCATCGACCTGTTCTGTCAGGGCAAAGACCTCCGTGACCGGCCTGCCCCCCAGACCAATCTGGTCAGCCAGAAACTGGGAATGCAGGAATGGCTCTACGACAGTGGTGTGTCGCCGGACAGGCGTTACCAGGTTCCCACCGTCGACCGGATTAAATCCCTCAAAGACCGGCTGATTGAAGTCGAGTTGGGTTTTGACCGGCCCACCGCCCATCGCGAGGCGATGCGCTGCCTGAATTGTGACGTGCAGACCGTCTTTGATGCGGCCACCTGCATCGAGTGCGATTCCTGCGTCGATGTCTGCCCGGAGTCCTGCATCAACTTTGTCGAGAATGGCACGGAGGAGGATCTCCGCCAGCGCCTGCTCGCCCCGGCGGACAACCAGGATCAGACTCTTTACGTCTCGCCGCCGGTGGCCACCGGACGGGTGATGGTCAAGGATGAAAATCTCTGCCTGCACTGCGGCCTCTGCGCCGAACGCTGCCCCACCGCCTCCTGGGAGATGATGAAATTTACCTATAATTGTGCCCTCGCTGGGGAAAAATGAACAGAATCGAAAGCGTTAACGACTTTGTCGTCCGTTTTGCCAACGTCAACGGTTCCGGCTCGGCAAGTGCCAACAATCTTTTTGCCCGGGCAATCTTCCGCTCCGGGGTACCGGTCAGTCCGAAAAATATCTTCCCTTCGAATATTCAGGGCTTACCCACCTGGTACGAGGTGCGGGTCAACGGCGACGGCCACCTCGGCCGTCGCGGCGGGGTGGAGATGACCGTTGCCGTCAACGGCCAGACCCTGCTCCGTGACTACCGAGAAGTCCTCCCCGGGGGCTATTTTCTTTACGACTCCACCCGGGAACTCTCCGAAGAGTTTGACCGGGAGGACATCACCCTGATCGGAATCCCCCTCACCACCCTGTGCAATGAAGCCTTCAGCAATGCCAAACTCCGCCAGCTGCTGAAAAACATCATCTACGTCGGGGCACTGGCCGCACTGCTCGATCTCGATTTCGCCATCCTGACCGATGCGATCAACAGCCAGTTCGCCAAAAAACCAAAACTGGCCGAACCGAATATCCTCGCCCTGGAACTCGGTTACAACTACGCCCGCGAACACCACCAGGGGCGTTGCCTGCTGACCGTCAAAGGCCGGCCGCGTGGTGACGAGATCCTCATCGACGGCAACACCGCCCTGGCCCTCGGTGCTCTCTTTGCCGGGGCTACCGTGGCCGGCTGGTATCCGATTACCCCGTCGACCTCGGTGATCGAGGCCTTTGACCGCTACGCCAGGCGCTTTAGAGGTGAAGAGGAGAGCGGGCAATACAAAGTCGCCATTCTCCAGGCCGAAGATGAACTCGCCGCCCTGGGCATTGTCATCGGTGCCTCCTGGAACGGGGCTCGAGCCTTTACCGCTACCTCCGGTCCGGGAATCTCCCTGATGAGCGAATTCCTCGGCCTGGCGTACTACGCCGAGATCCCGGCGGTGCTGATCGATGTTCAGCGGGCCGGTCCGAGCACCGGGATGCCGACCCGAACCCAACAGGCCGATCTGCTTGCCTGTGCCTATGCCTCACACGGCGACACGAAAAACGTTCTGCTCTTTCCCGGTGACCCGGAAGAGTGCTTCACCATGGGCGCCGATGCCTTCGATCTCGCCGAACGGCTGCAGACCCCGGTGATCATCATGAGCGATCTTGACCTCGGCATGAACGAACATCTCTGCCGGCCACTGCACTGGGATGACTCCCGCCGCTATGACCGCGGCAAGGTGCTCAGCGCCGAAGATCTCGACCGGCTGGAGAAACGCTGGGGCCGCTACCTCGATGTCGATGGCGACGGGATCTGCTTCCGCACCTATCCCGGCTGCCACCCGAACAAGGGCGCCTATTTCACCCGGGGCACCTCACATAACGAGTACTCCGGCTATACTGAAGAGAGCCCGATCTACCAGGCCGGGATGGAACGTCTGCTGCTCAAGTGGCGCACCGCCCGCTCCCTGGTCCCGCAGCCAGAGCTCAACACCCCTGACCCCGAGCACCGGGTGGGGCTGGTCTTTTTCGGCACCACCGCCCATGCCGCCTACGAGGCAATCAGCCGGCTGGCCGCAGAAGGGTTGCAGCTCAACAGCCTGCGGCTCCGCGCCTTTCCCTTTCAGGATGAAGTGGCCGAGTTTATCCATCGGCACGAGAAGATTATGGTGATCGAACAGAACCGCGACGGCCAATTGCGGACCATGCTGATGACCGAAGAGCATCTCCCCCCGGCAAAACTCCAGTCGATCCTCAACTTCGACGGCTTACCGATCACCGCCGATTTCATCACCACCTCAATAAAAACCCTACTTCAGGCACCTGCTGCCGCCCCGGCCGGAGACAAGTCATGAGCGAGACCAAACCAGTATTCCGCCACCCAAAGCTTGCCAAAAACGCCGGCGGCTACAGCCGCAGCGATTACGAGGGGGCGATGTCCACCCTCTGTGCCGGTTGCGGCCACGACTCCACCACCAACGCCATCATCCAGGCCTGTTTTGAGCTGGCGGTCCCGCCCCACCGGGTGGCGAAAATCTCCGGGATCGGCTGCTCCTCAAAAACCCCAGCCTATTTCCTCGGCAAATCCCACGGCTTCAATTCCGTCCACGGCCGGATGCCGTCAATTGCCACCGGGGCCAATATGGCCAACCGTGAACTGCTCTATATCGGCATCTCCGGGGACGGCGATACCGCCTCGATTGGCATGGGCCAGTTTGCCCACGCCCTGCGCCGCAATCTCAACCTCAACTACATCTGCATGAACAACGGCTGCTACGGCCTTACCAAGGGCCAAGATTCGGCCACCGCCGACAAAGGGTCGATCGGCAAAAGGGGCAGTGCCAACCCCTACTCCTCGATCGACCTCTGCGAGTTGGCAATTGAACTGGGGGCAAGCTACGTGGCCAGGGGGTTTTCCGGCGACAAGGCCCAACTGGTGCCCCTGCTCAAAGGGGCCTTCGCCCACAACGGGCTAGCCTTCATCGATGTGATCTCTCCCTGTGTCACTTTCAACAATACTGCCACCTCGACCAAAAGCTACCAGTATGTCCGGGAGCACAGCGAGGCGACCAATACCTTTGACTTTGTCCCCTTACAACAAGAGATCCTCACCCATTACCCGGAGGGTGGCAGCCAGGAGGTGACCATGCACGATGGCAGTATCATCCACCTCCACAAAGCCGATGCCTCCCATGAAGTCACCAGCCGGAGGATAGCGATGAATCGTCTGGAGGAGGAAAAGGAAAAGGACCGTCTGCTCACCGGCCTGCTCTACGTCGATCCACAGAGCAGGGATACCCACGATATTATCGCCAGTAGCCTGAAGCCGATGAACAGTTTCACCGAGGCTGATCTCTGCCCCGGCAATGCCGCACTTCAGCGGCTCAACGACGCTTTCCGCTAAGCCGCAGGAAAACAAGAACATGGCCAGGTTATTTCGTAACGGCTCCTAAGCTGGCCAGCCGGACGGCCGGGCAGAAGAGCATCCTTTTCCGACACCGACAGCGGCTGTGGACACTCTCTTTAAAAAAATTCTCACCTCCCGGGTGTATGAAGCAGCGGTGGAGACGGCCCTCGATCATGCGGTCAACCTCTC
>JAZBOD010000371.1:0-14562 GCA_036350955.1 Desulforhopalus sp.
CAGGTTTGAGATCTTTCCTGCCTTCAGGCAGGTTTCACCGGCGCCTTGTAAAACCAGGGGAAGAGGTAATAGCCGAGGGCCAGCACCTGCAGAGCAAGGAGCAGGCCAAAACCGTAGTCAAAGCCATTTTCGGCAAGTATTCCGTTCGGGCTGCTGCCGACCGAATCGATCACCGCACCGATCAGCCATTGTCCGAAAAAAGCGGCAACAAAAACCAGCAGGTTGACGGCGGTGGTGACCCGGCCGGAAAGGTCAATGCTAAAAGCCATGGTCAGCGCAGAGTACGCGATAATCCCGGAGGTACCAAGAAAACCGAATGCCAGCCAGAGCGGGAACAGCCAGTGGGGTGGTGCAAAGATCAGCAACGCCTGGACGGTCATGAACAGGCACATCAGGGTGACGGCGACGGTGGCCACGGCGAATCCCCGCCGCTGCAAGCGGCCGGTCAGGGTACCGAGCAGGATAAAGCCGGCAATCATCGCCGCTGCCACCCAGAACAGCACCCTGGCGACCTCGGCCCGCTCCAGGCCACCGACATGGCTAAGCCAGGGGCCTGACCAGAGGCCCTGTATCGCCATGAAGGCCATCTGGGAGGCGGCAGTGAGGGGGGCAAGCCGCCAGAAGGACCTGCTGGTGAAGATTCGCTGAGTTCCTCGCAACTGGTCTGCCAGGGTCTGTCCGCTACTCTGGCCTTTTTTTTCCGGGACGACGAAGAGGATGACCAGGGCCACGGCAATGGTCAGAACAGCCAGTCCGGTGAAGACCCCGCGCCAGTCGGTAAAAATCAGCGCGGTTTCTACCGGTGCGGTCGCTGCCAGGGCGCCAAGGCCGCCGGAAGCCATCTGCAGGCCGTTGATCATCGGCCATTTTTCTCTGGAAAACCAGAGGGTGTAGGCCTTGAAAGCGGCCATCAGACAGGCGGAAACCCCAAAACCGATTGCCGCCCGACCAATGATCAGCTCGGCTAAGCTTTCTGCCCGGGCAAAAAGCAGGGCACCCAGCCCGGCAATGAGCAGCAGGGCGGCCTCCACCCGTCTTGGCCCAAAGCGGTCGAGGAGGACGCCAAGCGGCAGCTGAAAAGAGGCAAAAGAGATGAAGTAGACCGCGGTAAGCATGCCGAGGGCGGAGGGGCCGACCCCGAGGTCGTTGAGCAGGTCCGGGGCGATTACTGCATTAACCACCCGGAAGAGGTAGGAGAGAAAGTAGCCGGCGGCAAAGGGGAGAAAAACGCGAAAGATCGGCAGTGTCATAGGGTCTTTTCGGGGATGCGAAGAGTTAACGGAGCGGCTCGATCTCTACCGGCAGATGCTGTCGTCCCCACTGCAGGGCGGTGTGATGGGAACGGAAATAGACATCGATCCTGGTTGGTCCCTTGATCGCCCCGCCCCGATCCTCGACAACTCCCCAGCCGTAGCCGGGGACCTTCATCCGGGTGCCGAAAGGATAGTAGCTGGTGTCAGCGGCGATGGTCCCGTCTTCGGGGAGGAAGAACCATGGAAAGAGGAGCAGCCGGTGGGGAATCATCCACGGCCGCTGCAGGGAATCGAGGGAGAGCAGGCCTGGTTGCGGCTCACCGGGCTTGGTGCCACTGGCGGTAAGTCCGCTGTAAGGCATTCCCGCCTGGGGGCCAGAGGTGATGTAACGGCTCCAGAAGTTGAGATAGAGCCAGTTGCGGCTGCCCCGCTGCCAGCCGCAGCAGCTGCCGCAGCCGCAGTAGGCGGTCACCTCCATCATTGTCGTATGGCGTGGCTGGGCGCAGCCGCCGAGCAGGGCAACAGACAGGAAGAGCAGCAGGCCAAAGGTAGTGCGATGAAAAACAGGCGAGTTTAACCGCGGTGGAACCATTTTTTTACCTCTTCGGGGCTGAAGATCCGGACCACCGGTCGCCCGTGGGGACAATGGGAGAAGAGATCGGCGGCGGCCATTTCGTCGAGCAGTTTATCGATTTCCGGTTCACTGAGGGCGGTTCCGGCCTTGACCGCCGCCTTACAGGCGATGTCGGCGAGAATGGTGTCGAGGCGGTCGCTGCCTCCGCCTCGATCCTCCTGGCTGCCGAAGCGCTGGAGAAGATCGTAAAACAGCTCCTGGGGCGCGATCTGTCCGGCAACGGCGGGTACTGCCGAAATGATATAGGTGGTTCCCCCGAATTCCCGGCAGGAAAAGCCGATCCTCTCCAGTTCGGCACTATTTTTTTCGACCAGCTGGGCCTGGAAGGTGTTGAGTTCAATGGTTACCGGAAACATCAGGGTCTGCCGGGCGATGCTTCCGGAGAGATACTGGCGGCGGAGTTTTTCATAGAGCAGGCGCTCGTGGGCGGCATGCTGGTCGATCACCAGCAGGCCGGAACTGCTTTTGCAGAATATATAAAGGTTGTCGTATTGGCCGATCACCAGCAGCCGGTGGCGTCTGGCGCCCGGGAGAGGTGCCAACTCGTGCTGATCAGGGGGATGGGGCTGTTGCGGCGGGGGGGCAACAGGCGAAGAGAAGGGCAGCGGTCGAGCATGTGCCACGGTTTTCTCCGGACGGTACCACTGCCTGCCCTGCGGTTCCGTAGTGGTCAGGCTTGGCGGATCAAGGGGTACCGCGCTCCGGGGCTCAATGCGCTGTGGGCCGAAGATTTGCGACCTGACCCTCTCCTGGTGGGTGACCATCGCCTGGGCGACGGTGCCGCTGACCAGACTATGGATATCCCGGGCATTGCGAAACCGGACTTCATGCTTGGCCGGATGGACATTGACGTCGACCTCGCCGGGCGGCAGGCTGAGGTGGATCAAGCCGGCCGGGCCTTTTCCCCTGAGGAGGAAACTGCGCATCCCCTCGGCCACTCCATGGGCGAGCATCCGGTCACGCACCGCCCGGCCGTTGACATAAAGGCGCAGCCCGGCGGAGGCACAGCGCTCGTCTTCGGGGGGGAGGAGGTAGCCATGGAGCCGTGGTCGCGAACGGTCACCGCCGGCCCTGCCCACGGCGATGAAATTGCCGGGATAGCGCAGAATCGCCGCCAGACGGGCCTCTTCACCAAGGTTCTCTTCAAGGCTGAGGCTCTCGCGGCCGTCAACCCGGAGGACAAAGGCGGTGGTGGTGGCAGCCAGAGCATAGTTTCTCACCACCTCTTCAATGTGGCTGAGTTCGGTCCGGGCGGTGCGGAGGAATTTCCGTCTTGCCGGAGTGTTACCGAAGAGCCGGCGTACCTCCACCGTGGTTCCGAGGCCGCAGCCTGCCTCGTGGACCTTCAGGAGTTTGCCGTAATGCAGGTCGACTCGGGTTCCCAATGGTGCGTCGGCGGTTCGAGAGCTGATCGTCAATTCGGCGACTGACCCGATGGAGGGGATCGCCTCACCACGAAAGCCGAGGGTGGTGATCGCCTCAAGATCCTCACGGGTCCGGATTTTTGAGGTGCCGTGCCGCTCCAGGCTGAGGAGCAGGTCATCTTCGGCCATGCCGATGCCGTTGTCGATGACCCGGATCAGCCGGGTTCCGCCTCCTTCAATATCGATTTCGATCCGTCCGGCCTGGGCGTCAAGACTGTTCTCTACCAGTTCCTTGACCACCGAGGCGGGCCGCTCGACGACCTCTCCGGCGGCGATCTGGTTGGCCAGTTGTTCCGGGAGGATGCGGATTTTCGTCATGGTAGGGACTTTCCTGTTGATAGTTGCCGGTCAGATGGTAGAGTGCGCGTTTCAGGCAGGGCGCAACACGGTTGCAGCCAGGCGCCGGCAATCTTACCACGAGTGTTCCGACAGTGCCATCCCCGAAACCACGAAGAAGAGCAGCCAGCCGGCCAGCGCCACGGCGGGCACGGCTCTACAACGAGCAGCACATCGCCGGCTTTCTGATTGTCATCTGCCTGGTGCAGACGGCCTTTCTCGGCACCCTGCTCTACCTGCTGATTAACCTGCACATTCCCGATCTCAGCTCGGTCACCCGCTATCAACCCTCCCAGGCGACCCTTATCCACGACCGTCATGGCCGGGTGGTTGAGCGGATTTTTGTGGAGAACCGCCGGGTGGTGCCGTTAAAACAGATGTCGCCATACCTGGGAAAAGCCTTCGTCGCTGCGGAAGACGGCCGGTTTTATGACCACCCAGGGCTCGATTTTTTCTCGGTTATGCGGGCTCTGGTGAACAACTTTCGCGCTGGGGCAAAGAGTCAGGGCGGATCGACCATCACCCAGCAGGTGGCAAAATCACTGCTGCTCAGCCCGGAGAAGACCTATGTCCGCAAGTTCAAAGAGGCAATCCTCGCCTGGCGCATCGACCGGTTGCTCAGTAAAGAGGAGATTCTCTATATCTACCTGAACCAGATCTATCTTGGCGAAGGTGCTTATGGGGTTGAGGCGGCGGCCCAGGTCTATTTCAATAAAAGTGCGGCAAAGTTGACTCTTGCCGAGTCGGCCTTGCTTGCCGGCCTGCCCCAGGCCCCCAGCCGTTACGCCCTGTTCAGTTACCTCGACCGGGCCGTTGAACGACAAAAATATGTGCTTAACCGGATGGCCGCTGACGGGCATATCACTGCTCAGGCCGCCCGGCAGGCTTTTGCCGAAAAGATTGTTCTGGCCAAACGGCGGGGCGAAACCGGTGGTGATAACGGCTACTATCTTGAGGTAGTCAAAAGGCAGGCCAGGGCGCTGCTGAACAAACCCCTGCAGAGTGCAGGCGTGAGTATTTACACGGCGCTCGACCCGGGGATGCAGGAGAAGGCTGCTGTCGCGGTACGCCGTGGGGTACAGGCCTGGCAGGCCAGACAGACGGTCTCCGGCAAAACCGCCATAGTTGGCCCGCAGGGTGCCCTGGTCTGCATCGAAACCGCCTCGGCCAGGGTCCGGGCCCTTACCGGCGGCACCTCCTTTTCGGTGACCCCATTTGACCGGGCCACCCAGGCCAGGCGGCAGGCCGGATCAACCTTCAAGCCTTTTCTCTATGCGGTGGCTCTGGAACAGGGTTGGCAACCGCAGTCGGCGATCGACGACAGCCCGATCACCGTTCGCGGCCGAGGAGGGAAGCCTTGGCAACCGAAAAATTACGGGAACAGCTATCACGGGATGACCACTCTGGCCGATGCCCTGGCCCACTCGCTGAACGGGGCGACGGTTCGCCTGATGCAGAGCACCGGTTATCGGGGAGTCCATGCCCTTGCCCGCCGCGCCGGAATCAGTGCTGAGCTGCCGCCTGATCTCTCCCTTTCCCTGGGGGCGGTCGATATCAGCCTGCTTGAACTGACCGGAGCCTATACTCCTTTTGCCGGCAATGGCAGGTACCGGAGGCCGCAGTTTATCGAAAAGATTGTCAGCGAAGGGGGAGCAGAGATCCCCCTCGAAACCGGGCAGCAGGCGCAAACGGTGGCCGGAGACAAGGTGATCCGCGACATGCAGCTCATGCTTAAAGGAGTGGTTAACCGTGGTTCGGGCAAGGTGGTGGCCGATGTGCCCGGGGTGCGGGGTGGAAAAACCGGCACCAGTGATGAAAACCGTGATGCCTGGTTCGTCGGCTATGACCAGCAGTATACCACAGGGGTCTGGGTCGGTAACGACCAGAACCACTCCCTGGGCAGCAGAGAGAGCGGTGGCAGCGCTGCTGCCCCGATCTGGCGCGATTTCATGCTGGCCGTCCGCCGCCATTAACAGGTGCGCTATGCCGGAGGGTTGGCGGCTGGCAAGTGGCGGAAAATGGCTTGCCATAACATTGCCTATACGCTAGTCTTGTCGCCGTGTTCAGACGATCCGGAAGGGCCTGTAGCCCGGTCCGTATGGACCGAGCAATTCGCCGATCGACCGTGCCGCCGTGGCGCTGTCGGGCCACAAGGCGACGAGATGATTACCTCATGACCACCTCAAGGAGGACAACTATGAAATCCGTACGCGCAATTGTTGCATCCGCTGTTGTTGGCGTGCTGGTCGCCGGGAGCGGCTTTGCCGCCACCCTCGATGCGGTAAAAGAGAAGGGTTTTGTCAACGCAGGAGTCTCCGGCAAGGTTATTGGTTTTTCCGCCCCCGATGCCAACGGGGTGTGGGCCGGGCTGGATGTTGATTTTGTCCGGGCAGTCGCCGCAGCGATCTTTGATGACCCGGAAAAGGCCCGGTTTACTCCTGTTGCCTTCAAGGAGGCTTTCACCGCCCTCCAGTCCGGCGAGATCGAGATCCTCGCCCGGAACACCACCTGGACCTATCAGCGCGACACCAAACTGGGCCTGGAATTCGTTGGAACGCTGTTCTACGACGGCCAGGGTTTTCTGGTCCATAACAGCCTTGGGGTGAAAAGCGCCGCCGAACTCGATGGTGCCAGCGTCTGCACCCAGTCGGGAACGACCACCGAGTTGAATCTCTCCGACTATTTCTCCAGCAAAGGAATGACCTTTAAGCCGGTGGTCTACGAGAGCGCCGACGAAGCGACGGTGATCTATGATTCCGGACGCTGCGACGTCTATACCACCGATGCCTCCGCCCTGGCAGCCCGCCGGGCGATTCTGGCTAATCCCAAAGACCACACCATCCTTCCCGAAATTATCTCCAAAGAGCCGCTCGGGCCGGCGGTTCGCCAGGGTGATCAGCAGTGGAGTGACATCGTGCGCTGGACCCTGTTTGCCTTGATTACCGCGGAAGAACTGGGCATTACCTCGGAAAATGTTGACGAAATGATGAAGTCGACCAATCCTGCAGTACAGCGTTTTCTCGGGGTCGGCGAAGATCTCGGCGCCTATATGGGGCTGACCGCCGACTGGGCCTACCGGATAGTCAAGCACGTCGGGAATTACGGGGAAATATATGACCGCAACGTTGGCCCCGACACCCCGCTTGGTCTGGACCGGGGGGTCAATGCTCTGTGGACCAATGGCGGGCTGATGTATGCACCACCGGTCCGCTGATCAGCAGCGGGCGGTAGAGATGGTGTCGGCTCTTTTTCAAGACCGATCTCGATCTGCGGCACAACCCGGTCCAGGACGTCCCGGGGGTCCACCTCAGGCTGCCAGTCGGGATGACGAAGTCCCTGTCGCGGTTGTCAGCTCTGCTGCACCGGCGTCACCTGCCGGGGTGGCATGCTGAGCAAGGACAGGGATAAGGAGCAGATCGGCCGGGGCAGTCTGCTCAACGACGCCGGTTTTCGCGCCGGCGTTGCCCAGGCTGTGGTGCTCCTGATACTGGTCGGCGCCGTCTGGTTTTTCTCCTATAACGTCTACCAGAACCTCACCCGGGCCGGGATCACCACCGGGTTTGCCTTTCTCAGCCAGCCGGCGGGCTTTGACGTCAGCCAGTCGCTGATCGACTACTCGAGCCGCAGCACCTATGCCGATGCACTGCTGGTCGGCATCCTCAACACCTTGCTGGTTTCGGCGATGGGCATTGTCTGCTCGACCATCCTCGGCTTTTTCCTCGGGGTAATCCGCCTTTCGCCGAACTGGCTGGTGGCCAAGCTGGCTGCGGCCTATACGGAGATTATCCGGAATATTCCGCTGTTGCTGCAGATTTTATTCTGGTATCTGGCGATTCTCGCCCCCCTGCCTGGACCGCGACTCGCCCTTCACTTCGGCGAGTTGGTCTATCTCTGTAATCGTGGCCTGCAGGTGCCGCGGCCGCTCTTTGCCGAAGAGTTTCTCGCCACCGCCGTCACCCTGTTCTTTGCGGTCCTCCTCTCCCTGCTGCTGATTTTCTGGAGCCGGCGGCATCAGACCCGCACCGGCCGGAGGTTTCCCGCCTACTGGGTCTCTTTGGCCCTGGTGGTGGTCCTCCCGCTGGCCACCTTCACTCTGACCGGCTCTCCGTTGACCTGGGAGATCCCCACCCTCAGCGGGTTTAATTTTTCCGGAGGGATAACCGTCCTTCCCGAACTGCTCGCCCTCTGGCTGGCCCTGACCCTCTATACCGCAACCTTTATCGGCGAGTATGTCCGTTCCGGGATCATGGCGGTGGACCGGGGGCAGATCGAGGCCGCCCGCGCCCTCGGTCACCGGCCGTGGATGACCTATCGCCTGGTGGTCATCCCCCAGGCGATGCGGGTGGTTACCCCGCCGTTGATCAGCCAGTACCTTACCCTGGTGAAAAACTCCTCTCTGGCGGTGGTTATCGGCTATCCCGATCTGGTCCATGTCTTTGCCGGCACCGCCCTCAATCAGTCCGGGCAGGCGGTGGAGATCATCGCCATCACCATGGCGGTCTACCTGACCATCAGCCTGCTGATCTCCCTGTTGATGAACTGGTACAATCGAGCAGTCGCCATGCGCGGCGGCCAGTAGGGAGTGCGGATGATCCGGGAATGGAAGCCAAAACCGGCACAACCTTCGCCGATTCTCGAAACCGGGTTCGGCGGCTGGCTGGCGAAAAACCTCTTCTCCTCCATCGGCAACAGCTGCCTGACCCTGTTGGGCATAGCCTTTCTCCTTTGGGCGCTGCCCCCTTTTCTTCGCTGGGCAATCTTTGATGCCAACTGGGGCGGCGACTCACGGAGCGCCTGCGATGCCGCTATCGAAGGGGTGAAAACCGGCGCCTGCTGGGTGTTTATCAAGGTCCGTGCCGGGGTCTTTCTCTACGGCTTTTATCCGGAGCCAGAGCGGTGGCGGGTCGACTTTATCTTTGTCCTCCTGGCCTTTGCCCTGCTGCAGGTGCTTGTTCCGACCCTCCTTCACCCAACTCGGCGCCAGTTTGCCCTTGGGCTGGTCGCGGCAGGCAGCGCTGCAGCACTGTTTGGGCTGATCCCTGGCGGGGTGGTGCTGCTCTACTTTTTTCTCCCCTTCCTCCTCGCCTGGCTGGCAGGGTGGATCTCAGGGCCGGCCGGGAGAGGCGGCGGGGCGGAGCTTGCTGTCCCTCTCCGGGTGGCATTGGTTTTGGGCGGAGGAGGTGTCGCCTACCTGCTGATTATCTCTTTCTTCGGACGGGAGGGTGCCCTGGCGATAGCTCTTTTTGTCGCCCTGTTAGCCGGCCTGCTGCTCACCACCAGAAGGATGGCTGCCGCCACCTGGCGCTGGATACTGCTCGGCACCCTCTACCCCCTGCTTGCCTACTTTTTCCTGCTCGGCGGGGTCTTTGGCCTGCCGCTGGTAGAGACCCATTTTTGGGGCGGCCTCTCCCTTACCCTGGTGGTTGCCGGCAGCGGGATGATCACCGCCCTGCCGATCGGGATACTTCTTGCCCTCGGCCGCCGGTCGCGATTGCCGGTGATCAACACCCTCTGCGTCAGTTTTATCGAATTTGTCCGTGGCGTGCCCCTGGTCAGTGTGTTGTTCATGGCCTCGGTGATGTTTCCACTGCTCCTGCCGGAAAATGTCAACTTCGATAAGTTGCTCCGGGCTTTGGTGGGTATCGCCTTCTTCTATGCCGCCTATATGGCCGAGGTGATCCGCGGTGGACTGCAGGCGATCCCCAAGGGGCAGTACGAGGCGGCCGAGGCCCTTGGCTGGACCTATTGGAAAATGATGGGGCTGATCATCCTTCCCCAGGCGCTGCGCCTGGTGATCCCCGGGCTGGCCAATAACTTTCTCTCGCTGCTCAAGGACACCACCCTGGTGGCGGTGATCGGCCTTCTCGATCTGCTCGGCATCGCCAAAGCGGCAATGGCCGATGTGCAATGGCTGGGGTTCACCAAGGAGGCCTACATCTTTGCCGGGCTGGTTTTCTGGATCTTCTGTTTTGCCATCTCCCGGTACAGCGTCTATCTGGAGAGAAAGTACCACACCAGTTATCAGTAGGATTGTTGGATAATCTTGTCAGGAAAGAGGATGATGGCGGACAACAACGGACAAACCGGCAGCGAAACGATCATCGACATCGTCGGGGTCAACAAATGGTTTGGGGATTTTCACGTCTTAAAAGAGATCAATCTCCGGGTCGGCAAAGGGGAAAAACTGGTGATCTGCGGACCGTCGGGGTCGGGAAAATCGACCCTGATCCGCTGCATCAATCGCCTGGAGGTCCATCAGAAAGGGCGGATCACCGTCGACGGCATCGAACTGACTAACGACGTCAAACGGATTGATCAGGTGCGTCGTGAAGTGGGGATGCTCTTCCAGAACTTTAACCTTTTCCCCCATATGACCGTCCTGGAAAATCTCACCCTGTCACCGGTCTGGATCAGGAAAATGCCGTTGAAGGAGGCCCGTGACCTGGCCTTTCAGTATCTGGAGCGGGTGAAGATCCCCGAACTGGCCGACAAGTACCCTGGCCAGTGTTCAGGAGGCCAGCAGCAGCGGGTGGCCATTGCCCGCTGCCTCTGCATGAATCCGAAAATCATGCTCTTTGACGAACCGACCTCGGCCCTTGATCCGGAAATGATCAAGGAGGTTCTCGACGTGATGGTCGATCTGGCGCGGTCGGGGATGACCATGCTCTGTGTCACCCACGAAATGGGGTTTGCCCGGACGGTTGCCGATCGGGTGGTGTTCATGGATGCCGGGGAGATTGTCGAGGAAAATGATCCGGAGACCTTTTTCAACCACCCCCAGTACGACCGAACCCAGCTCTTTCTGAGTCAGATCATTTCGCACTGATTGAAGGTTTTCCCCGATATTTTCCTTAAGGGAGCTGCCGACAGCCGGCAGAAATCGATCATCGCAGCCACCCAGCCCATCCCGCCAGGCTTTGCCCTGGAACTTGCCCGGGGTATCGACGCCCTGAGCTTTGACCGGCTCGACGCCGAGGTGGTAAGCCATGCCCGCCACCTGCTCCTCGACCTGCTCGGTGCCGCTCTGGCCGGCGTGGATACCGCCGAAGCCCAGGCGGCGGTCCGAGCCGCCAATGTGCTCTCGGCAGAGGGCGGTTGCTGCACCATCTGGGGAACTGTGCGCAGGGCGGTACCAGGGATTGCCGCTCTGGTCAACGGGATTACCGCCCATGCCAGGGAACTCGATGATTTCGGTGGGGTCGACCACAGCGGGGCGGTGGTGATCCCGGCGCTCCTCGCCGCAGCCGAAGGCGTTCCGGTGATTTCCGGGCGAACCCTGCTGACCGCTCTGGTCGCCGGTTACGAGACGGGGCGACGGGTGCTGGACAGCGTTGGAGGCTACCGGCCCCATAACCATAGCGATGGCTTTCACTCCACCGGCAGCTGCGGCAGTTTTGCTGCGGCCGCTGCGGTCGCCAAGGCCCTTTCTCTGAATGTCGAGAAGACTGCCTGGGCGCTCGGCCTGGCCGGCAGTTTTACCGGTGGAACCTGGGCGTTTAACGCCGATGGGGCGATGAGCAAGCGCTATCATGCCGGCCGGGCGGCGGAAACCGGAATCACCGTCGCCTGTCTGGCCCGTTCCGGGTTGAGCGGCCCTGCACAGATCTTTGAGGCTGAGTGGGGCGGATTCTGGCGATGTTATGGCCGGAGTGCCGCTGATCCAGAAGCCCTGCTTGCCGGGAAGTTCGATGGCCGCGCCCTGTTGCGCAGCGGCATAAAACCCTATGCCGCCTGCCGTGATATCCACAGCACCCTGGACATTGTGCTTGCTGCCCGCCGCCAAGGCCTGACTGCAGCGGAGGTGGTTGTGGTGGAAATCGACTGTATCCCGGAGATGTACCAGATGGTCGGCAACAAAAGCTCTCCGGCCAGCCGGCTTGAGGCACAGCTCAGCCTGGCCTACAGCGTTGCGGTGGCCCTGCACTGCGGCCGGGCCTTTCTCGGTGAGTACGAGGCCCCCCTGCTCAACGACCCGGAAGTGACAAGGCTCGCCGCCCTGGTAAAGGTTCGGCCTGACAGTACTCTGCCCTTTGATGCGGAACCGCTGGTGGCCATCCACACCGCTGATGGCCGAGTGCTGCGCGGTCATGTGCCTCACGCCAGCGGCGCATGGCAGAATCCGTTGCCTGTAGAGGCCATTATTGAAAAGTTTACCACTCTGGCGACCAGGGCCCTGCCAGCAAGCCAGGTGGAAGAGCTCAGAGGAATGGTCCTCGCTGTCGAGGATCTCGAGGATGTGCGGCAGCTCTGCCGCCTGCTGCGCAGGTGAAGTTCTCAACCGCTGCCCGGTGCTGCCTGATGGCGGGAAAGGAAGAAACCCATGGGGTACCCCGAGGGGAAAATTGGCTTCCGGCTGAAAGAGCCGACAACACTGAGGTGATCAGATAATGACCCAGAAAACCATTGGCTTGCTCAGGGAAGGGAAAATACCTATTGACCGGCGGGTTCCCCTGACCCCGGGACAGGCCCGGGAGGTGATCTCCCGTTTTGTCGGAATAGAGGTGGTGGCGCAACGGAGCGAGATCCGCTGCTACAGTGATCAGGACTACGAGCGGGAAGGGGTGAGGGTGGTCGACTCGGTGGCCGACTGCGATATTCTTCTTGGGGTCAAGGAGGTGCCGACTGCGGAACTGGTCGCGGGGAAAACCTATCTTTTCTTCAGCCACACCATAAAAAAGCAGTCCTACAACCGGGATCTGCTCGCCAAGATTCTCGAGAGGCGGATAACTCTGGTCGACTACGAGACCCTCACCGACCCGGAGGGGCGGCGGATCATCGCTTTTGGCCGCTGGGCCGGAATAGTCGGCGCCTATAACGGAATCTGGGCCTATGGCCGGCGCTACAACCTCTTTGATCTGCGCCGCGCCTGCCGCTGTTTTGATCTTGATGATCTGCGCGGTGAGTACGCCAAGGTGCGGCTGCCACCGATTAAGATCGTCCTGACCGGTGGTGGCCGGGTAGCCAAGGGAGCGATGGAGGTGCTGATGGGGATGGGCATCAGGAAGGTCACCCCGCGCCAGGTACTCACCGAGCAGTTCGATTACCCGGTCTTTGCCCTGCTCAACGCCCGGGATTATACCATCCGGGCTGACGGCCGGGAGTTCAGCCGCAACCAGTTCTACCGGCAGCCGCAGCTCTACCGCGGTGATTTCCTCCGCTTTGCCCGCGTCGCTGACATCCTCATCGCCTGCGCTTTCTGGGACCCCAAGGCACCGGTACTCTTTGAGCGCAAGGATATGGTCGCTGATGATTTCAAGATTGCGGTGATCGCCGATATCACCTGTGATATCGAGGGCTCTATTCCCTCAACCAAACGGCCGTCAACCATCGACAATCCGCTCTACGACTACAACCCGAGCGACGACCAGGTCGAACCGGCCTTGAGCGACGAAGGCAATGTAACAGTGATGGCGGTGGACAATCTGCCCTGCGAACTGGCCCGGGACGCCTCGGCCAGCTTTGGCCGGCAGCTTCTTGCCGAGGTGTTGCCGGCGCTGCTCGGCGAGGATCCGGATGGGGTGATCGGCCGGGCGACCATTGCCCGGGAGGGAAAACTGACCGAGCGCTTCAGTTATCTGCAGGACTATGTCGACGGCAAATAACCACCAGGATCGGCGGGGGCTTAGCCAAAAATCCCTTTGAGGGTGAAGAAAAAGAACATCGCCATCATCGCTCCGGCGGGAAGGGTGACCAGCCAGGAGATGACAATGTTCAGCACCACCCGCAGGTCGAGGGCGCCGATCCCCCTGGCCAGGCCGACGCCGAGGACCGCACCGACCAGAATATGGGTGGTTGAGACCGGCAGGCCGGTACGGGAGGCGATGACGACCGTGGTCGCCGCCGCCAGTTCGGCACAAAACCCCCTGGAAGGGGTCAGCTCGGTGATTCTTTTGCCGATGGTCATCATCACCCGGTAGCCGAGGGTGATCAGGCCGAGGACGATGCCGAAACCCCCGAGAAGGAGGATCCAGTTGGGCAGCGGCGAGTTCTGCATCACCTCGCCCCCGGAACTGACGATACTGTACACCGCCGCCAGTGGGCCGATGCCGTTGGCAACATCGTTTGAGCCATGGGCGAAGGCCATGGCACAGGCGGTGAAAAGCATCATCGGGCTGAACACCTTTTCTACGCTGGCATAACTGAACGAACGGTTGGCGGTGGGATCATCCTTGATTCTCCGGGTCAGCAGCCAGCCGATGGTGGCGGTAAGTAGCCCGAAAAGTACAGCCACGGCGAAACTTCCGGAGGTGGTCAGGTTCAGGCCAAGGTGGGTGAGGCCTTTGAAAATGGTGACCAGGCAGATGATGAAGCCGACCAGGAAGATGTACATCGGCGCGTAGCGCTTGGCGTTTTTCAGCGGGTTGTCGGTATCGAAAATCAGCCTTCTGGTGCTTATCACCAGGAGGAAGGCGATGGTGCCGCCGACCAGCGGAGAAATCACCCAGCTCATCACCACCCCGCCCACTTTGGTCCATTTTACCGCTTCAGGACCAATGCCGACGATGGCAAAGCCGATCAGCGCGCCGATGATCGAATGGGTGGTGGAGACCGGCCAGCCTTTGGCGGAGGCGATCATCAACCACACTGCCGCGGCCAAGAGGGAGGCGAGCATCCCGTAGACCAGGATCTCCGGGTTGGCGGTAATCGGGGTCGGATCGATGATCCCCTGGCGGATGGTTTTGGTGACGTGGCCACCGGCCAGCACCGCGCCGAGAAACTCAAAGACCATGGCGATGCAGATTGCCTGTTTGACCGTCACCGCGCCGGCGCCGACCGAGGTACCCATGGCGTTGGCTAGGTCATTGGCCCCAATACCCCAGGTCATATAGACGCCGAAAATAACCGCCAGGATGATCATGGCGGTGCCGTATGCGGCAATAATTTCCATGCTGGTCCTCGAGTTATTTAGAGAGAA
>JAZBOD010000372.1:0-4359 GCA_036350955.1 Desulforhopalus sp.
CAGGCACTCCGGCGAGACCCCGGAGATCGCCCTGCACTCGGCCCTCTACTACCTGACCCGGGCCAAAGACGGGCCCCATCTGGTGCTTGCGCCGGAGCAGCTCGATGCCCTGCGCCAGGCGGCGGCCCTGCGCTATAGGGAAATTATCCTCCGTGATCTGCTCCATGTCAATGCCGGAACCCCGATCTACCGCGGGGTAGCCCGCTCGATCGTCAACTATCACCGGTTCTGCACCTTTTGCCGGCGCCAGGAGGTTGATGGCGAGGCGGTACGTTCAGCCGCCGGCGCTGCCCTCAGGGTCTTTCTCGACCGGGAGTGGGCCGAGGTCCGCGCCGGCCGGCCGACCCTGATCAACTGCGGCCACGCCGAACTGGCCCTCTTTGCCGCTGAGCTGGGTCTTGCCGCCGCTGGGCCGCTGGCGGAACTGGCGCCCTTTTGCCCCTCCGGTAACTGAAAAGGAAAGTGTGGCATGCTGATAAGGCCGCAGAGCCGCAGCCGGAAACAACGCCGACCATCGGTCTACACTTTTGGGCGCGCCGGAGAGTTTTCCGGCTGAGCAGCACTTTTTGTGAAAGATCATGGTATTTGTTTTCCTGTTCTGTTATTCCTATACTCCTTTATGTTGGCCACTCTCAGACCTTCACTGCCAGTTTCTCACCAGGTAAAATGAAAAAAATACTGTTTTTACTCCTTGCCACAGCCCTTCTCTGTACTGCCGGTGTTGTCCCGGATGATCTCCGGGCCAACGAGGCAGAGCAGATTGACCAGAAAAGAAACCGGCTGATCGGCTATATCCTCAGCCGGCAGCTGCCGGCGATGCACTTCAGCGACAAGCTGTTTGACGCCGAGCTTGACCGGGCCGCCTTTCACCTCTACATCAAACAGCTCGATTTCCAGAAGCGCTTTCTGCTGAGTGCCGATGTTCGCCAGCTTGAAGCCTTTGCCCCGTACATCAGCGAGAGTCTGACCAGCGGGCGGATCACCCTGCCCGATACCGGCTATGACATTCTCTTCGAGAGGGTAACCCAGGTGGAGAAGATGGTCGAGGAGATGCTCGCCGCCGAGCAGGTCGAGCCGGAGGGTGCGGCGGCCTTTGTCCCGCGCCCAGGCAACCGGCCAACCGATGAAGAGGAGGTGCGCCGGGTCGGTATATTTATGGTCGCTCAGGAGGAACTCCACGAAACCGATCCGGAAAAGCTCGGCTTTGTCGAAAATATGGCCGAACTGCGCGAACGCTGGCGGATGATTCTCCAGTCGCAGATCATCTCCCAGTACCTTGATCTGCGCGCAGATCAAGAGAGTAAGCGGGAAAACCAGGAGGAGGCCGGAGACAGCGACAAGGCCCTTTTGCACACCAATGGTGAGCTGTGGCAGGAGGCCCTGGTCAAAGTGCGTAAGCGCAACCGCAGTTTTTTTCAGCGGCTCCGCCAGGAGACCCTCCAGGACCACTACGACCGCTTTTTTAACTCGGTCGCCCGGGCCTTTGACCCCCACACCAACTATATCCCGCCGGCCAGCAAGGAGCAGTTCGACATCAATATGCGTGGCAGTCTGGAGGGAATCGGTGCCCTGCTGCGCGAGGACGACGGGTTGATCAAGGTGATCCGCATCATCCCCGGCAGCGCCTCCGCCCTTCAGGGCCGGCTGAAGGCCGAGGATATCATTCTCCAGGTGGCCCAGCAGGGCGAGGAACCGGTCGACATCACCGATATGCGCCTGCGCGATGCGGTCCGCCTCATCCGTGGCCCGAAAGGGGAGGCGGTGTCGCTGACTATCCAGAAACCGGACGGCACCACCGACACCATCAGCATTATCCGGGATGTGGTACAGATCGAGGAGACCTTCGTCAAGAGTACCGTCTACCAATCGGCCGATGGGCGGCGGACCGGCTATATCCACATTCCCAGTTTCTATCGCGATTTCGAGGGGACCCGCGGAGGAGCCCAGGGCCGCAACTCCACCGACGACACCCGCCGCGAGGTCCTCAGACTGCGGGAAGAGAACGTCGACGGGATTATCCTCGATCTCCGCGACGATGGCGGCGGGGCGCTGGTCGATGCCGTCGATATCACCGGGCTGTTTATCGACTCCGGGCCGGTGGTTCAGGTTCTCAACAGTTTCGGCGAGCGGCGGGTGCTCGAGGATACCGATACCACGGTGGCCTACGACGGGCCGCTGGTGGTGCTGGTCAACAAGTTTTCCGCCTCGGCCTCGGAGATCGTTGCTGCCGCCCTCCAGGACTATGGCCGGGCAGTTATCGTCGGCGGCCGCCATACCCACGGCAAGGGGACGGTGCAGACGATCATCGATCTCAATGAAAATGTCCCCCTGCTGCATCTGCGCAAATACGATGATCTCGGGGCGCTGAAGGTGATGATCCAGAAGTTTTACCGGGTCAACGGCAGCTCCACCCAGTACAAGGGGGTCGAACCGGACATCGTCCTGCCCGATCTTTTCGAGCACCTCAAGGCCGGCGAACGCTACCTCGACTATTCGCTGCCCTGGGACGCTATCGACCCGGTGGAGTTTACCCCCTGGGATGGGACTCCCCTGGATGTCGACCGGTTGCGCCGGCAGAGTCTGGCCCGGGTTGCCGAGGACGAAGGGCTCCAGGCAATCCTCGAAGAGTCGCTCAAGGCCGAGCAGCGCAGTGCCGATACCCGGGTGGCCATCGATCTCGGCGGGATGCGCGAGAAGCGCGAAGAGGCCCGCCAGGTACGGGAGAAGATCGGCAACCACTACCGGAAATACCGGGAGGAGGGGGGGGACGAACTCGAAGAGTTCCTCGAACCGGAGGAGGATGACGACCCCGGCCAGGCCTGGCTGAAAAATGTCCAGGAGGATCCGTACGTTCGTGAGGCGGTCCGGATTATCGGGGACATCATCGCCCTCTCCGGCCGTTGACCGCCCGGGATAAATCGCGATGACCGAACATCACCGGGGAGGGTGCTCGCAAAAATATCCTTGAAAAGGGGGGGGGAAGATGTTAAAAATCCCCATTTGTGAATGACCATTCAGTGTCTGTTGGCCGCTGAGTGACTCCCCCCGAGAGTGCACCCTAACCTGGATTGCCGCCGCATGGATCTTGCCGAAGGTTTTCGTAACCATCGACAGAAAATCGTTGATAAATGGGTTGAATACACCCTGTCGTCCTACTCTTCGTCAGGGTTCTTCATCCGGGAGCGCGACAGTTTTGCCAATCCGGTCGGCGGGAATATCCGTGCCGCGCTGAACACCCTCTTTCCGCTGCTCGCCAAAGGCGCCGAAACCGGCGCGATGGTCGCTCCTCTGGAACAGATTCTGGCGATCCGCTCAGTGCAGGAATTTTCCCCTTCCCAGGCGGTCGCCCCGCTCCACGCCGTCAAGCACATCACCCGGGAGGTCTTTGCCGCCGACAGCGAGCGCCGGCACCTGGTGGCTGAACTTTACGATTTTGAATTCGCCGTCGATCTGGCGATTCTCGCCGCCTTTGATATCTACATGCGTTACCGCGAACGCCTCTATCAGGTGCGGATCGCCGAAATAAAATCTGGAAACCATATCCTCACCGACCGGGGCTGCCCGTCCAAGCACCTGCCGGTGGAAGATATCGCAGTTCTGAAAAAGGAAAACGGAGTCTAACTGGTCTCGATGGCCGGGGGATAACGGCCGATATCCCTTCGCCGTGGTTGCCACAACAGTTTACTTGAAGCGAGGTAAGAAATGAAGTACGCCTTCTCATTCCTGGCAGTCATCGCGATGGTCCTGATTGCTTGGCTCGGATCTCAGATACCGGGGATGCCCTACCTGTTTGGGGTAGCCCTGCCGTATCTGGCCCTGCTCATCTTCCTCGGTGGTTTTATCTACCGGGTGGTGCACTGGGCCAAATCTCCGGTGCCTTTCCCGATCCAAACCACTTGTGGCCAGGGCAAGTCACTGGATTTCATCAAGCATAACCGGCTCGAAGCCCCAAACACCACCGCCGAAGTGGTGGCGCGGATGTTCCTCGAGATCGTCACCTTCCGCTCCCTGTTCCGCAATACCAAATCGGAAATCCACACGGGTCCGCACATTACCTACGAGTCATCGAAGTGGCTGTGGCTCTTTGCCCTGCTCTTCCACTACTCCTTTTTGGCCATCGTCGTCCGCCACATGCGGCTGTTCCTCGATCCGGTGCCGGTCTGGATCACCTGGATTGAGTTCGTCGACGGCATCTTTCAGGTGGGTGCGCCGGGCTGGTACATCAGCGATGTCACCCTGGTGCTTGGTTGTGTGCTGCTTTTTGGCCGAAGGCTGGTCAACCGGCACACCCGGGTGATCTCCCTGATGAACGACTACTTCCCCCTGGTGCTGATCTTTGCTATCGCCGTCAGCGGCATC
>JAZBOD010000373.1:0-3910 GCA_036350955.1 Desulforhopalus sp.
AGTGATCAAGCTCTTCAAGAACAGTGATCGGGATGATGATGTCGTGTTCTTGAAAGTTATAGAGGCAGGAACTGTCGTGAAGGATGACGTTGGTGTCGAGGATAAAAGCCTTTTTATATTCGGTCATGAGGTTCCAGGAAAAAGGTGGTTAAAATAGTGGCCCAATTCTCCCACCAGAACCGAGAAATGTGAGGACTGGGTTAAAATTTGATGAGAAAAACCGATCGGAGCCGGCCGCCAGTTGGCTTACGTCTCTACGGCAAGGATCTCCTCCTGCAACCTGGCGATGACCGCCAGGGGGTCTGCCGCCCGGGAAATCGGCCGGCCGACCACCACGTGACTGGCACCGTTCTTGATCGCCTCTCCGGCGCTGACCACCCGCTGCTGATCATCTTCAACCGACTCGACATTGGCCCCCGGGCGAATGCCCGGTGTAACGATGAGCAGCCGATCCCCCAACTCCCGCCGCAATCTCTCCGCCTCCAGACCTGAAGAGACCACCCCGTCACAGCCAAGGGCAAGTGCCCTGGCGGCCCGGCAGGAGACCAGGTCAGCTATCGACCCGGTCATTCCCATCGCCCGCATATCCTCTTCGCCAAAACTGGTGAGTACAGTCACCGCCAGTAGCCGCATGTCACCCCGGGCTGCCACCGCTGCGCGGATGATCGGGTCGTTGCCATGGATGGTGGTGAGACTCACTCCCCGGCTGTTGACCTGCTCCACCGCCAGCCGGACGGTCTCGGGGATATCAAAAAATTTCAGATCGAGCATGACCTTGTGCCCCCGGTCGACCAGCCAGTCAACGGATTCAAACCAGCTGCTCATGAACAGCTGCAGGCCGACCTTGTAAAAGCTGACCTGTGACTCACAACGTTTAACCAGGGCTTTGGCCTGCTCAAGGTTTTCGACATCGAGGGCGACGATAATTCTTTCGGCAAGAGGGATGGGATGTTTGCGCATTGTTGGGCCCGATTGAAATGGCTGGTTGTCGTCTGGTGGTGCCAGGGTCTGCCGACATTTTTACCTGCTGGCCAGATCTTCTGCAAGCTTTGCCTGAACGGTTTCCCCGGCAGCAACCGCACTCCCCCGTTTCAGACGCCCCACGGCCGGCTCCGTAGCCGGAACGACAGGGCTGTTTACAATTCCCCTTATGCTTAGTATAATAATTTCTGTGTGTAGACAGAGTACTGGCTTTTCCGGCCGGGCCACCCCCCTGCCCCCTCGCCCCCCCCTTGCTGTCCCTGGAGGAGAGACCTATGACCGTAAAAATTTTTATTAAACGAAAAGTGAGCCAGGACAAAATTATCGAACTGACCAGCCTGCTGAAAAAATTGCGTGGCCTTACCCTGTACCAGCCCGGCTACATCCATGGCGAGACCCTGAAGAGGATCGATGCCCAGGACGAAACGATGGTCATTGGCACCTGGCGATCACTCGACGACTGGAACGCCTGGCTGGCCAACCCGGAAAGGATCGCCGTCCAGACCGAAATCGACCAACTCCTTGGCCAAGATACCGAATACGCCGTCTACGAATTGTAATAGCCCGGTCAAGAGCCAAGATTACGGAATTACACATACTCTCTTCCATCTACCTGCTGGCAGTAGGTGTCGATGGCGGGTGAATCCGACCAGCCTGGCTTTTTTCCCCGCCCGGTGAGCCGGTCGCACCGGCTCAAGACACCTCTCCGCCTCGTTTTTCTGCCAAAACCGCTGTACTGTGAGGCCAACTCGTGGTACAGTTTGCCCGGTTCGTTTTGCCAACAGTCCTGGGTCTCTCCGCACTGTAACTTTTCCCCAGCTATTACCATCGGCAACAGCGCAAAATCGACCAGTTATCAGATTGGCTTGCTCTTTTCATATACGTTACTGTTTTGTTCGTAATACCCGCTTGGTGTAGATTGGCCACGGCTGTCTTTTTTTATACCAATATCCCCATTTAACCCTGTGAGGTGAGGACGAAATGATTTTTGCAGGCGTCAAACTCATGGTCGTCGGCATGACCACAGTCATGCTCTTTCTCGGTCTCATGATCCTCTTTATCAATCTCATCGCCTGGTTGACCCGGGCGGTAACCGCCCGGGAACTGGAAACGATCGAGAAAGAGAAGGCCTTCCAGGCCGAACAGCGCAAAAGGGCCAAAGAGGCGGCAACCGGCGATGCCGACGAAGATATTGCCGTTATCGCCGCGGCGGTTGCCGCCTATGAGGCGGAGCGGTTCGCCCGCGCCTGATCACGGCGGGTACCATTGATCGTCTTGTGGTCTGCCCCCGAAAAGTGGAAAAAGTACCTTAAGCAGATTCGTCACCTTAAGAAGATATGCCTTTCAAAGGTACTCATCTGATGATCTAACAACAAAATCGAGGAGAACAACGGTGAGCAAAAAGGTTATTCAATTCATGGACACCTCTTTTCGTGACGGTTTCCAATCGGTCTTTGGTGCAAGGGTTTTAACCAACGACTTCATGCCGGCGGTCAAGGCCTCGGTCGAGGCGGGAATCACCAATATAGAAGCGGGCGGTGGCGCCCGCTTCCAGAGCCTGTTCTTCTACTGTGGTGAGTCGGCCTTTGACATGATGGACCGATTCCGCCAAGAGGTCGGACCTGACGTCGCCCTGCAGACCCTGGCCCGGGGGATCAACGTGGTCGCCTTGAGCCAGTGCCCGCGGGACATCATCGACCTGCACGCGAAAATGTTCAAAAAACACGGCATCACCACCATCCGCAACTTCGATGCCCTCAATGATGTACGCAACCTCGAGTACTCCGGGGAGCGGATTGCCCACCACGGCCTCAACCACCAGGTGGTGGTATCGATGATGGAACTGCCCCCCGGCTGCAGTGGTGCGCATACTCCCGAATTCTATATCGACCGTCTCAAGCAAATTCTCGATGCAAACATCCCCTTCCACTCGATCTGCTTCAAGGACGCCTCAGGCACCTGCAACCCGAACAAGGTGTATGAGACGCTGAAAGCCGCCCGGAAAATGGTCTCTGACGATGTCATCCTCTGGTTCCATACCCACGACACTGCCGGAATTGGCATATCCCAGAATATGGCGGCCATCGAGGGCGGCGCAAACGGCATCGACCTGGCCAAGTCGCCGGTGAGCGGCGGCACCTGCCAACCGGATATCCTGTCGATGATGCATGCCATGAAGGGTACACAGTATACCCTCGACCTGGACTACGAAAAAATCCTGGTCGCCATGGATGCCTTTGAAGATGCGATGAAAGACTACTTCTTCCCCCCTGAAGCGAAGATGGTCTCGCCGCGGGTTACCCTGTCGCCGATGCCCGGCGGTGCCCTGACCGCCAATACCATGATGATGCGCGACACCGGCACCCTCCACCTTTATGCCGACGTCATCAAGGAAATGTCCGAGGTGGTTGCCCGGGGCGGTTTCGGCACCTCGGTAACCCCGGTCTCGCAGTTCTACTTCCAGCAGGCCTATCTCAACGTCACCCAGGGGCGCTGGAAGAAAATCAACCCCAGCTATGGCAACATGGTCCTCGGCTATTTCGGCCGCACCCCGGTGCCGCCGGATCCGGAAATAGTCAAAATTGCCTCCGAACAACTCGGCAAGCCTGTTTTCACCGACGACCCCCTCGACATTCTTGAGCCGGGTATTCCAAAGGCCACCAAGATCCTCGAAGAAAACAAGCTGCCGGTCAACGACGAAAATATCTTCATCATCGCCAGTTGCGAACAAAAAGGGCTCGACTTTCTCCTCGGCAAAGCGATTGTCAATATCCGCAAAATCACCGATGCCCCGGCGGAGGACAAAAAGGCGGCCAAAAAAGCCGCTGCCGCCCCGGCCTCTGCCCCGACCCCACTCGGTCCGCGCAACTACACCATCACGGTCAACAACCGGCCGTACAATGTCTCGGTCTCCGAAGCCGGTGCGGTC
>JAZBOD010000374.1:0-5122 GCA_036350955.1 Desulforhopalus sp.
AACGACAATTGACCTGTGGCCATTGCGCACCAGGTAGCGCCCCATTTCCAGGGTCCCTCGCTCAACTCCGCCGCTGTTCAGTTCAGGGAGAAGCTGCATCACGGTCAGAGTGTCCTGATTCCGGGATGCCAGGCGCTCGGCGTGGGCTGAGCGGTAAAGCTGGACGGTTTTTTCGCACATCGTCCTGGCGGTGAACCTGTCGCTCACCCACTCCCTCCCCTTTTCCCCGCGGCGAAAGGTTTCTTCCGGGTGGGTCAGGGCCTCGCGCAGGGCCTGGGCCATTTTCTGAGGATCAAGAGGGGGCACCAGCCAGCCGGTTACTCCGGGGACCACGGTCTCCAGGCTGCCGCCGTGGGCGGTGGCCACCACCGCCCGGCCCATGGCCATCGCCTCGATGGCCACCTTGCCAAAGGCTTCCGGTTGGGTGGACGAGGCGGAAACAACCACGTCAGCTAGAAGCAGGGCCGCCGGCATATCCTCGCAATGACCGGCGAGGATGACTCTCTCCTCGAGGCCGTGAAGCTTGATCCGTTCAACAAGTTTTCTGGTGAAAGAGGGATTTTCTTCAGTATCGCCGATGAGCAGCGCACTGAACTGGAGATCTTTGAGCAAGGCCAGGCTGTCGATCAGGATATCCTGACCCTTCCAGCCGGTCAGCCGGCCGGGGAGAATGATTATCGGCTGGTTATCCCTTCCGGACAGCCAGCGTTGCCACAATTGGGCGATACGGCTGCCGCTTACTGACTGCGGGGCAAACTCGCTGACATCAAAACCGCCATGGATCAACTCAATTCGCTTGGGCTCAATCCGATAGTTGGCGACGATGTGCTGCCGGATCGTCTCCGATACCGCAACCACCCGCTCGCCTTTGGTCATAATTGAGGAGTAGGCGTTTACCGAATAAAATCCGTGAAAGGTGGTTATCAGTGCCGGCCGCAGGTCGGCTGGCAGGCTTTTCCAGGCCAGGTAACCGATCCATGCCGGCAGACGCGAGCGAAGATGGAGAATGTCGACTTTTTCAGCAGACAAAAATCTCCGCAGTTTAGGGAGATAGGGCAGACAACGAAGACTCTTTTCCCCGATATGGGGCCAGTATACATGCCGGCAGCCACCTTTGGTCAGCTGGGGTACCAGCCGCCCTCCCCCGGAAATGACAATCGATTCGTGGCCCTGCTGGGCCAGATAGGTTGCCAGGTCAAGAGTCTCCCCTTCCACTCCGCCTTCATCGAGTTCGGGGAGAATCTGAACGATTTTCATTTTATCAGGAGCTTGACAATCGCGTCGGCGCATCGCTCAGCCTCGTTGAGATAGATGGCAGGTGACCAGTCGTTTTGCCGGGTCAGCCAGGTGTCAAAGGAAATTGCCAGCCCCTTTTCAAGCACTATCTTCTCATTATTTTGAAATTTACTGTTTTTTTTCCGCCAGGGTACCGGAAGAATTCCCAGGCGGCATCCGGCCGCCAGCGCTTCATACATCATCGAAATCGAATCTGCGGTAACCCAGGCCACGCTGCAGAGCGCATAGTGTTCTTCAATCCAGCCGGGCTGAGTGTCCCGGAAGTCGACAAAGACCGCATTGGCATAACGGTCAGCAAGATGGCGGGTCTCCACCAAGGTCTCGTCGGGAGTCCGTGGTGAAGAGGCGATCACCCAGCTGCGGCTATCACCACTGCTGACGATTGTTTCTACCATCCTGATAATTTCTCTGTTGTCCCAGGTGTGGCTGGCCGGGTCAATCCCGCCAAGCAGAATCAGCCCCTTCTGCTCGTCGTGCTGTCCCTGGTTGCTTGAGCTGTTCGGGGCACCGGCGGTGAGGAGGATATTTCCGGCTGGGCCAATACCGTCATGTTCCGGTATGAAACAGAGATCAAAGCGGCGACGAAGCAGAGCCACCGGGCTCATGCAGGTGACGATGGGAATCCGGTACTGTTTTTTGTAGAGCAGAAGAGAGAGATGGGTGGTACTGCCGGTACCGAACAACAGATCTGCGCTGCCGAGTTGGGGGTGGGCTAGGCCGCCACCGGGAAGAAACAGCCGGCACAGCTGTACCAGGCGGGCCAACGGTGTTGGTCTGGGAACGGAAATCCGCCATTGTTTCAGGGGGATTTTACGTCCCAGGGCAGCGACAACCCCCAGGGTCTGTTTTTCGTGCCCGGGTCTGCCATCAAGCAGGACACCAATCTGAAACGCTTTTTCTCGATGGTTTATGCCAGGGGAGAAGGTTTCAGGTTTATCAGTACCGCTCATTGTCCGGACTGGGGAGGTGGCGGAGTTGCCGGGCGACGGACTCCGCCACCGGCCAGCTTGACAATAATCTGATTGGTTTTCTGCAGCCGTTTGGTCATGGTCCGAAACAGATGCCGCGAAACATCCGGGTATTTCTCGATCACTTCATCAATTTTGTTTCCCGGGTAGCGTTTAACCGTCGAGCGTCCCTGGGAAATGATTGAGGCGGTACGCTGTTCTCCGGTGATTGCCGCCATCTCCCCAAAAAATTCACCAGGTTCGGTAAGCTCAGCGATTTTTTTCCCCCCCTTGATTACTGTCAATGCCCCACGAATCAACTTGAAAAAATCGATATCCTTGTTGCCTTCGCGAATAATCACGTCTCCGTCTTCGTAGTTTTCCTGATCCGGATTAACCATATAGGCCGGCAGGCTCTCTTTGTGGGCTACGGTACGGCGCAATGCCTCATCGACACTGGTAATCCCTTCACGGACCTTTTGCAGAGCAGCTTCACGCAGAGGGGTCATTCCTTCCTGAATCGCCACCTTGCGCAGCTGATCCTCGGGAACCTCAGCATTAATCGCCTTGGCGACTTCATCGGTTACTTCCATCAACTCAAAAAAACCGACTCTTCCCTTATAACCAAGATTGTTGCAGGTGGGACAGCCAACCGGTCCATAGACCACCAGATCCTCTAGCTCATCCTGATGAAATCCGGCCTTGATCAACTCTTCGGGGGAGTACTCCTTGGGCTTTTTACAGTTGCCGCAGAGCCGCCGGCCAAGGCGCTGGGAGAGGACCATGGTCACCGAGGAGGCGAGCATGTAAGGGGGAATACCGATATCCACCAGTCGGCCGATGGTCGCCGGACTGTCGTTGGTATGGAGGGTGGAAAAGACCAGGTGGCCGGTCATCGCTGCTTTGATGGCGATTTCCGCAGTTTCGATATCGCGGATCTCCCCGACCATGATGATGTCCGGATCCTGGCGCAAAAAGGCCTTCAGTGCGGCGGCAAAAGTCATCCCCACTTCCTGATGGACGTTGACCTGGTTGATCCCCTTGAAATTGAACTCCACCGGGTCCTCGGCGGTGAGAATTTTGATATCCTCACTGTTCATTGAGTTCAGGGCGGAATAGAGGGTAACCGTCTTGCCCGACCCGGTCGGCCCGGTAACCAGCAGCAACCCCTGGGGCCGCTTGAGACAGCGCCGCAGCATCGCAAAGGTCTCTTTGGCAAAGCCCAGCTGGGTCAGATCGACATTCAGCGAGGCCTTATCGAGAATCCGCAAAACCACCGACTCGCCATAGAGGGTTGGCAGGGAAGAAACCCGGAAGTCGACCGATCGATTCCGCCCCATCCGCATCTTGATCCGGCCATCCTGTGGCACCCGGCGCTCGGTAATATCCAGACCGGAGAGGATTTTCAATCGGGCAACCAGGGCGTTTTTGATGGTCAGCGGCAGGTTCATGCTCTTAAACAGTGAGCCGTCTTTGCGGTAGCGTACCTGCATGGTTTTCTCATAAGGTTCGACATGGATATCGGAAATCCCGTCCTGAACCGCCTTAACCAAAATCCCGTTTACCAGTTTAATGATTGGTGCATCTGAGGCGGCGAACTGCTCTCCCATATCATCGCCGCCATCGGCTTCAATTTCAAAATCGTCGGCGGCTTCGGCAACGATCGAACCAAAATCGTCTACCTCGGTGATATTTAGTTCTTCTTCGGCTTCATCCTGGACACCGACAAGCGCCTTGGCCTGCTCTTCGTCGATGCCATAGTACTTGATATAGGCCTCGATGATATCGGTTTCCGTAGAGACGCATACCGACAATTCACGATTGACCAGATTCTGCAGCTCTTCAACCGCCGTGCTGTCCGACGGCTCGACCATGGTTACCTGCAGGGTGTTGCCGGCAACCTGCAGCGGGAAGGCCATGAATTCCCTGGCTTGCTCGAAGGGAAGTATGCGCAGGGCCTCTTTGGCTGGAACTTCGTTTTTAATAACGACCGCAGGATAGTTATGCTGCCGGCTGAGGAAGTTGAAAACCGTATTGTCGTCGATATATTCCAGCTGGCGAAGGATGGCACTTAATCTGCCGCCACTCTTTTGCAGGGTTTTTTTGGCGGTTTCAAGTTGGACAGGGGTGATGTAGCCGGCTTTGCTGAGCAGTTCGCCAATTTTAATTTTACCGGCGCCGGACTGATCCTTGACGGTCTTCTTCATCGAAGATTTTCGATCAGCAAGCGGACTGCGGATTGCCATGGGCGTGACCTTTACGGACGAGGAGGTTTTCTTATCGGGAGAGCGTGGATGTTTATCCACACATATTTTCAATTAAACCATACTCATGGACATCTTCAAAAGAATTTCTTTGTTGAGCCTGCCGGCAAAGGAAAAAACCCGGTTCCTGAGTAAGGAACCGGGTTAGATAGCGGGGGGAGACCAAACTCGGGTGATTGCTCAATACGGGCACTCTTACGGTTAAAAACCTGAGCTGTTTTGCCCCACATCTTTCAGAACCGCAAACCTCTGGCACATAGCCTCAGCAAGGGGGATCATGATCTCGCGCATCGATGGTTCCGCAGCAGCTGAGGTTCTCAAGGAAAATATGTGCTGCCATTCGGCAAGATTGCAGTAGACAATAATCTCGGTTTTACAGGAGTTGGCGAGCACGGTCCGGGCAGCCTGTGGTGTTGTGCTCTCAAGCAGTTTGAGGTATGCTCGCTCGCTTTGCAGCATCGAATCCGCCCAGAGTTGGTATTCGGCACTGCCCTCCTTAAAAAACATCGGTTTGATAAAGGTTACCTGATTGGAAAACTTGTCCTGGCTGTAACGGCAGTACCTCTGGCTCTCCTGGAGAAAGCTGCAGGGTCGATGCCGTACCAGTTCATGGGT
>JAZBOD010000375.1:0-2697 GCA_036350955.1 Desulforhopalus sp.
CGGGCCACCCTGGAACGCAGACTGATCCCGCTGACGGAGGGGGTTGAGCTGTTTCTCAAAGGAGATCCGGCCAGAGCGATGTCTCTTCTCAATGCTTTAAAAGACTGAAAGTTTATTACTCGCCCTCGAGCACACGCGGCACTCCCGCCCAGCCTGGCTCCGGCGTTTATGGAAAATGTGCGGCAAACCCGGTCCGGATGTGTTATAGTAGTGTTTGGTTGAGGTTGTTCTGGTTGATTGAGCTCATGCTCCTATGTATCTGCTGATGGATTAATGAAGACATCAGTGTGACAAGACACTATTCCCCTGTAGTATTCCGCGCGTTTCCTGGTCTGCAAATTATTGCGATGTGTCTTGCAGTTTGGTGACAAACTGTTCCAGCCCTGGGCAAGGCGCCTGTTGAAAGGAGAGAACTGTGTTTACTGAAGGCGATATGGCCGTATATCCGGCTCATGGTGTCGGCGTTATCAGAGCCGTTGAAACAAAATCGATCGGAGGGATTGACCAATCTTTCTATGTTCTCGAAATCCTCGACAACAGTATGAGAATCCTTATCCCGACCAAGGGCAGCAAAAACGTCGGTCTTCGGGCCATCGTCGACAAAACTGAAGTTCGTGACGTCCTCAACATTTTGGCTGATCGTACGGTGGAACTGGGCGCCCAGACCTGGAACCGCCGGTACCGGGATTACATGGAAAAGATCAAGACCGGTTCGGTACACGAGGTGGCAGTTGTGCTCCGAGATCTCTTCCTGCTCAGTGTCGACAAAGACCTCAGTTATGGCGAGCGGAAAATGCTTGATACTGCGAAAAATCTTTTGGTTAAAGAGTTATCCCTGGCCCAGAATACCGAAGAAGCAGCCGTCACGAAAACGATTGACGCACTTTTTTCCTGATTACTCACCATCTGTTGCCACAGAGGCACTCTGCCGCAACATCGCCGGCCAACCTTTCATGGACAAGTGGGCAGAGATTCCGGCGCTTGGGCCGGCAGCGGCGAGAGATGTGCAGGTTGTCGTCGATGCCGGTTCTGTCGGGATGCGGCTCGACCAGATGGTCTCAGCGGTTCTTCCGGGAGTATCGAGGAGTTTGATCAGCCATTCGATCCGTTTGGGGCGGATCAAGGTTGATGGGCGTGACCGGAAAAGCAGCTATCGCTTAAAAGCGGGCGAATCGGTCAGCGGACGGATAGAGCCGCCGCCGGAGCTTGAGATCCACGCGGAAGAGGTACCCTTTACCCTACTCTATGAAGACCAACACCTCCTGCTGCTCTCAAAGCCCCCCGGGGTGGTTGTCCATCCGGGAAGTGGCAACCAGCACGGCACCCTTGCCCATGGGCTGGTTTGGTACTGCCAGGGGATAGCCGGGGTCGGTGACAAGACCAGGCCGGGCATAGTCCACCGTCTTGATAAGGACACCTCAGGGATCATGCTGGTGGCCAAAAACAACAGCGTGCACCGGCAACTGGCTGAGAGCTTTAAGAATCACCTCCTCGAGAAAGAGTACCTCGCCCTGGTCCATGGTTCGCCACCCGAAGCGGAAGGGCGAATTGTTGCCGCCATTGGTCGGCACCCCGTCCATCGGCAGAAGATGGCAATTCGGCCGGAAGGCGGGAGGCATGCGGTCAGCAGTTGGCGGCAGCTCAGCGCTTTTTCGGGAGGTTTTTCTCTGCTGCGGGTGGCCATAGAGACTGGTAGGACCCACCAGATCCGGGTACACCTCGCCCACTTGGGCTGTCCGGTGGCCGGAGACCAGCTCTACGGCCCGGGAAAAGACAACCGCCTTTTCCCCCGCCAGATGCTCCACGCTGCCCGTCTGGCTTTTACCCATCCGGTATCCGGCCAGAGGTTGAACAATGAAGCACCGATATGGCCTGACTTCCTGCACATTCTTGAAAATCTAGCCGAGAGGTCGGGGACGTGAATCTGGCAATCACCGGTTCTCTTGGTAGTGGCAAAAGTACCGTTGCGAGGATGCTCGCCAACATTCTCGGCGGCGAATATCTCGATAGTGACCAACTCTGTCGGCAACTGCTGCAACCGGAGCAGGCGGGCTATGCCGGTTGTTTGCAGCGCTTTGGCAGCCGTTATCTGCGCCCCGACGGTGCCCTCGACCGTCCGCAGTTACGCCGGGCGGTGTTTGCCGATGATTCGGTACGACAGGCCCTGGAGGGAGTTCTCCATCCTCTGGTCCGCGAGCGGATTGCTCAGCGCAGCACCGCCTGCGCCGTCTCGGGAAAAATCCTGGTGGCCGAAGTTCCTCTCCTGTTCGAAACCGGCTGGCAGGATGACTTTTCGTGCACCGTACTGGTCCATGTCGGTCGCAATCTGCTTTTTGCCAGGGTCGGCAAACGCGATGGCCTTTCCGTTGCCGAAATGGAACGGGTTCTGGCTGTGCAGCTCCCCGTGGCAGAAAAGATCGTCCTGGCTGATTATGCCCTGAATAACTCCGGGACCTTTGCTGCGACCATGTTTCAAAGTAATTGGCTGGCCGGGCAGGTGCGACGCCGGCAAAAAAGCGTAGCGCTCCGGGCGATGGCCTAAAAAGCTTGACACCGGTAGATTGAAAACGTATAAGGTTCCTAGTACGTCTTTGAAATTATTCCCCGTCTATGTTCAGTTGTTTTTTGAATCCGCGCAATCTGTGCTTACTGCTGTTTCGTGTTGGGGGTAATTGCTTTTCGGCCTGCTCTATCCCA
>JAZBOD010000376.1:0-5475 GCA_036350955.1 Desulforhopalus sp.
CCCCACCTCAGTGTTCAGCTCAACACCGCCGGCATGGCGGCGGTACAGTCTGCGGTAATCGATGCCCTGCTCCGGGTCGTCGGCCCGGAATCGATCCTCCTGCGCAATGACAGCAGCACCCGGGTCCTGGAAGGGCTTCCCCAGGAGATTGTGATCGGCTACGGCAGACCACCGGAGGAGGTGGAACTGGAGGAAAACGGGGTGCGTTTTATCGCTCCGCTGCACAGCGGACAGAAAACCGGCTGGTTTTACGACCAGCGCCTCAACCGGGCCTGGTTGAAAGATTGGGTAGTCGGCAAACGGCTTCTCGATGTATTCAGCTATACCGGGGGATTTGCCGTACAGGGGGCGGTATTCGGCGCGCGCCAGGTTCAGGCGGTCGACAGCTCCCGGGCGGCACTGACCATGGCCGAAAACAACGCCCGGCTCAACGGGGTAGCCGACCGTTTCAGCGGCCTGCAGGGCGACGCCTTTGCGGTGCTACGGGGTTTGAAAGAAGATGGTGAGAGCTACGATCTGATCGTCGTCGACCCACCGGCCTTTATCAAAAGGCGCAAAGACCACCGTGAGGGTCTGCGGGCCTATCGCCGGCTCACCGAGGCAGCAATGCAGCTTCTCGCCCCGGAAGGGTACCTGCTTGCCGCTTCATGCTCGATGCACCTGCAGCGGGCTGAACTGCTTGATGTCCTCCGCGGCGCCGGACAAAGCCTGGGCCGGCAGGTGCAGGTTCTTGCCCAGGGTGGCCAGGGGCCGGACCACCCGATCCATCCGGCAATTGCCGAAACCGATTATCTGAAGGCTTTTTTCTCCCGGGTCTGGTACCAAGAGGCGAAGCAGTCCATTGCCCCGGCTTAAGGGGTCAGGGCAAAGGTCCCTGCGGCGACCTCGGCGTCGATCTCTTTTAAGGCCCGGCGCATCTGTTTGATCGCCTGGGCGGTGCGGTTTTCGTTTTCCACCAGGGCCAGGCGCAGATAGCCATCACCCTCGACACCAAAGCCGGCACCTGGTGCTACCGCCACATTGGCCCGGTTCATCATCTCGATGGAAAATTTCACCGAACCCATCCCGCTGTACGGTTCGGGGATCTTCACCCAGAGAAACATCCCCGCTTTCGGCACCGTGACCTCCCAGCCCATTTTGCTCAATCCATCGCAGAGCACATCCCGACGGCGCTGGTAGACATCAACCTGCTCGGCGATAGTGTCGTCGCAATCGCGCATGGCGACTATTCCCGCCACCTGAATGGCCGAAAAGATGCCGTAATCGTAGTACCCCTTGATCTTCGCCAGGCCACCGATCATCGCCCGGTTGCCGACACAGTAGCCAAGCCGCCAGCCGGCCATGTTATAGGATTTGGAGAAGGAACAGAACTCAACCCCGACTTCCTGGGCCCCGGGGGCCTCAAGAAAACTGGGCGCGACATACCCGTCATAGGTTATCCGGGAATAGGCAAAATCGTTGATCACCATGAAATTGTACCGCCTGGCCAGTTTGACCACCTCGGCAAAAAACTCTTTTGAAGCGAGGGTCCCGGTAGGATTGTGCGGATAGTTGAGCATCAACAGTTTCGGCCCGGGATAGAGCGAGCGACACATTCCCTCGATCTGCTGCAGAAAGGTCTCCTCACTGCTCAAGGGGATACGCAGGACATTGGCCCCGGCTATCACCGCCGCATAGACATGAATCGGAAAGGCCGGAGCCGGGGTGAGTACCGTGTCCCCTGGGCCTAAAAGCGCCAGGCAGAGGTGGGAGATACCTTCCTTGGACCCGATGGTGCAGATAACATCATCGTCACCATCAAGGGCAACGCCATACTGGCGGTTGTAATAGAGGGCTATCTCCCGTTTGAGATTCTTCATCCCCCCCGCCACCGGGTAGCGATGGATCTTCGGATCGCTGGCCACTTCACAGAGTTTCTCGGTCACCGGACCAGGGGTCGGGTCGGTAGGATTGCCCATGCCCAGGTCGATGACGTCGTCACCCTGCCAGCGTTTTTCCATCTTCATCTTGTTGATCATCCCGAAGAGATAGGGTGGCAACTGGTTCATCCGCTCGGCAAACCGTACAGTAAAAGGCTGGTCCATGGGGATTCCTCTCTGATTACGGAACAAAAACGAAAACCACAACGAGTAAAGGGCCGTACTTTACCATTTCAGAAGAGGATTTACCACCCTGCTCTCTATCTCTCATCCCGCCATACTGGAAAGTCACAACAATGGATGAAAATCAATCAGCCTTTCGGGCATTTTTTGCAGCGTTTATCCGCATCCTTTTTCCCTTTGCTGCAACAGGAAGTTTTCTTTTTCTTTGCCATGATATATCCTCCGTTTAAAGCTGCCCGCCCCTGCTGTGGCGGGAAATGTTCGCCTTGGCCGACCAAATTCAGTCTATCGGTCGGTTGTTCAACAACAGGTAATGCAGAACTGCTCCCCCGTCCACCGAACCAGGCCAATCTCTGAAAATCTTGACGCAGGGTAGCCAGCTGAGGTAAGAAAGAGGGATGCAATTTCAACAAGATGAATTAGACCAAGCTTGGCAAAGAAGCCAATGAGCCTCCCGTACCTCATCCACTTCGCATCGGAAGTCCGGCAGATTATCGATAATGACCGGGAAGTGGAACGGGCTGTACCGGAAATCGTTCGGCCCAACACTCTCTTGGTGTCAAGTGTCCGGAGCGATCAGGCAGCGACCGACGGCGGTGCTGTTCCCCTGCAGCTGATTGCTGGGGAAAACTGCCGGCTCGACCCGGAGAGCGGCACCCTGATTGCCGAAACAGCCGGTTACCCCTTTCTCGAAATCACCGAGCACGAGAAGACCTGGACGGTCAAAGCCGACCTGGAGCCGCTACTGACGATCAGTGCAGACGCGATGAAAGCCCAGCTGACACTCTACCCGTCGATCACCGACCGGGCGGTGCCCTCCCTGCCCCAGTTGTACGAGCTGATCCAGGACCAGGATCTTCGTTACGGAATTGACGAAGAGGCGATCAAGACGGCTCTCGAAACTGCCGCCAGCCAGCCTCTCCGGCAGAGCGGGGTCGTCATCGCCCAGGGTATTCTGCCGATTGACGGCCAGGACGCCTTTCTCCGCTTCACCATCGATATCGGCCCGATTCCGGGGAAAATGCTCCGTGACGGGACGATAGATTTCCGTGAGAGAAATCTCTTTATCGGGGTTGACGCGGAAGAGTTGATTGCCACCAGGGTGGCGCCAAGCCCAGGCACTCCGGGAGTGGATATCTTCGGACGATCCATCGCCCAGCAGGCTGGCAAAGATGTCAGCTTCAGGATAACCGGCGACGCCAGTTACAATCAGGAGAACGGACAAATTCATGCCCTGCAGGCCGGAGTGCTCTCGGTAGTGAACGACACCGATATTACCGTCTGCGCCAAACAGACTATCGCCGGCGACGTCGATTTTTCGGTTGGCAATATCGAATCAAAAGATGCTTTGGAAATCCGCGGCAGTATATTGCCCGGTTTTATCGTCCGGAGCGGCGGTAATGTCCAGATCGACGGCAATATCCAGAGCGCAACGGTCATTACCGGCGGCAATGCCCTGCTCAAGGGGGGGCTGCTTGGGAAAAAATCCCGCCTCGACTGCCAGGGGGATGCTGATATTCAGTTTCTCGAAAGGGCCGAACTGCTCAATGGCGGGTCGGCAGTCCTCCGCAAAGGGGTGTATTACGGCAGGGTCTTTGTCGATGGCAACATCTCCTGCAGCCCTGCCAGCAAGGTGATCGGCGGGATCTGCTGCTCTGGGGGCAACTTCAGCGGGGGCCATGTCGGCTCCTTCAATTCAACCGTTACCACCATCGCCGCCGGAGTTGACCGGAAACGATACGGCAGGTACCAGCGTCTGGAACAGCGGGTCGCCGACCTGGCAGAGCGACTCACCGCCAAACGGGCCAGGTATGGCAAAAAAATCCTCGAAGACAAACAGTACAAGCAGCAGTTTGAGGAACTTGATCAGCTCTCCAATGATTTCAACAAACTCAACCTTCTCCCTGGAACACCGCTCTTTTCCCGGCATGACGCAACGGACAACCAGTCCCCAGCAACGATTACCATCAGCGGAACCATAGCCGCCGGAACGGTATTACGTCTTGGCAATCTCACCCGGATTATCGAGGAAGACCTCAGCGGGGTGCGCTTCTCCATCGATCAGGACGCCAGACAAATCGTTATCCACCCACTGCCCTGAAGGAAAACTCGCCATGTTTGTCAGACTCTGGATGCATGCCGAGCCGATTACCATCGGCCGGGAAGGAACCATCGCCGAAGCCGGCGAATTGATGCGGCAACATAAAATTCGCCGGCTCCTGGTGCTCGACGAGCAGGAAAGGCTGGTGGGGATCATCAGCAAGGAAGATCTGAAAAACGCGCTTCCTTCGATCATTGACGCTAATTTCGACAACACCACACGAAACCTGGCCCGTCAGGCAAAAGTCGAAAGCTTCATGACCGCCAACCCGATAACCACAGAGCCGGGAGTTCCCCTGGAAAAGGTTGCCGCAGCCATGCGCCGCCACAAGATCGGCGGGATACCGGTGGTGGATGAGGGCCGGCTGGTGGGGATCATCACCGAGTCAGACATATGTCAGGCATTTACCGAGATTCTTGGCGGCAACGAAAAGGGGACCAGGGTTGAACTGGCCATCAGGCGCCAGCCGGAGGCAATGTACAGTACCATTGATCTCTTTCGCCGGCATGAGATGACCATTCAGACCCTGACGGTCTGCAACGACTGCAACAGCGGCAACCGCCTGTTGACCATCCGCTTTGAGGGCGACGAGATCGAGAGCCTCACCGAGGCGCTCTGGCAAAACGGCTGCACCATTAACAGTATCGTCAACGACTGACTCCGACGACCTCCCCTGCCTGCCCCGGCCAACTGAGCGGACATTTCAGCGCCACAGGAGCTCTTTCCCGATAGAGCGGTCAGTCGTGGACATAGAGCTCATCCACCTCATCCCACTCCTCCGGGCTGCCGTGACGGAGGGCGAGAAGCTTGCGGTAGTGGTACACAATCACCGTGATATACTGCACCCGGAGGTCTTCGCATTTTCTGCTGTTCCCCGGGGCGAGGGCACAGGCTTCAGCCTCCGGCATGGCCAGAATCCTGTCAATTTCCGCGAGAACCCCCTCCTTTCGCAGCCGCAGAAACTTGGCCAGCGGGGTGATCACCGGTGGGGTGAAGTTCAACTCCTCAAGGCGCCGGGCGGTGGCTTCGATCAGGGCGTCATCGCCGTCTTCGCCCAAGCCAAGGGCCTCCTCTTTCAAATCGGTAATCCGCTCAGCAAAAGATTTTTCGGCAGCCATACAGGGTTTTCCTCTCTGGTAAAAGATGTTTTGTAATTAGCAGACAGGCCAGTGTGTCGCTTAACGCAGCACCGGGGGAAGCAGACAGCTTTTCAACGACCGTTTCGGGACGTGATGAACGCCATGTTCGTCCCGCCAGTAACGGATATCTTCG
>JAZBOD010000377.1:0-7522 GCA_036350955.1 Desulforhopalus sp.
CCTGCTGCTGGCCGATGGTCGAGTAGCTTTTCAGTACTTTGTGATAGGTTTCAAAGGTCCGGTAGCCATCGATCATCCGGGTCAGTTCGGCGGCCATGTCGACGTTGGCCAGCTCCAGGCTGCCCTGGATGATCCGGGTCTCTGCCGCCGGTATCTCCAGGGCCTGGTCTTCCAGGGAGAAGGTGGTGTCTGCCTCCCGGCGAAGTTTGCTCTTATCGGTGATCTCGACCACTCCCAGCTGGGCGACCTCGGCCCTTGCCCCCTGGGGACCGAGGATGCTGATAGTTCCGTCATCACTTACCGCCATCCGGCTGGTATCGGTGTCGGGGATGGTGATTGGGGCGTTGCCGGCATCGAGCACCGGCAGGCCGTTACCGGTGGTCAGCTGGCCTTCGGCGCCGATGGCGAAGTCGCCGCGCCGGGTATAGCGCACCCCGTCGGCGGTCTGGACCTTGAAGAAGGCCTCTCCCTGGATGGCCAGGTCAAGGGGGTTGTCGGTCTGGCGGATCGCGCCGCCACTGAAGTCGGTATAATTTTTGTCCACCCGGGTATAGTTGATCCCCTTGGTGGTGGTGCGCTGCTCCTCACCGCGCAGAATGGCGGCAAAACTGACCTGGCTCCGTTTGTAGCCGGCGGTATTGACGTTGGCGAGGTTGGCGGCAACGTTGGCTATCGCCTGTTCCCGGGAGATCGCCCCGGCGAGGGCGCTGTATTTTCCTGATACCATGCTTTCTCGTCTCTTCCGTTGACCGGTGCCGGTTGCGGTACCGTCGTTATGGTTTTCGCCCTCTCTCTTTGTCCGAGGTGGCGCGGTCCTTTGTTGCTTATCGGCGGGGGGCCGGGATATCTTAACCCTGATCCGGCCTTGCCGGAGCGCCGCTGCCGGGTTGCCTGACCAGCCGGCTCAGTGCCAGCACCTGGCGGATTTCGTGGGGGGAGATGGCCAGCACTGCGGCGATCTCCTCGTCGGCCATCCCCTTGTCGGCCAGACCCTGGACATAGCGGTAGCGCTCCGGGCTGCCGCCGCCACTGCTGCCCGCCGCCAGGCGGGGCTGCTGCAACCTGGTGGTCAGTTCTGCCGTGCCGAGACGCTCTTTGAAGGCGCTGCTCTCTTCCTGCTCCCGGCGCAGGGCGGCAAGCTCCCGGGTGGCCTGTTCCAGGCCGCGGCTGGTCTCGGTGAGCTGGCCGGCAAGGAGGATCTTTTCCCGGCGCAGTTTGCTTAAGGCCAACAGGCTGACCGCCAGCAGGAGCAGGGTGATCAGCAGGACTATCGACTCCAGAGTGAGGCTCATTATCGCTATCCCCGGGTTGGCCGGTGGCTCCCGCTCAGTAGAGCCGGGCCTCCAATTTTAATTTCAGTTTGATCAGGGCCTGGCTGTGCAGCTGCGACACCCGTCCTTCGGAGACCTCGAGGGTCTGGGCGATCTCCTTCTGGGTCAGCTCTTCATAGTAGTAGAGGGAGATCACCAGCCGCTCCTTTTCCGAGAGCAGGGCGAGGACCTCGGCCACCTTGCCGGCCAGTTGCTGACCTTCGATCCGGCTGCCGGGGAAGATATCCTCCCGCTCATCCTCGAGGGACTCAAGGAATGAGCGCCCCTCCTGGGACTGGTCGAGGGTTTCGTTGAGGCTGACACAGCCGAGGTGGCTAACTTCCCCGAGGATGGTCTGGTACTCATCCAGCGAGAGGCCCATTGCCTTGGCCACCTCGTGCTCTTCCGGTTCCCGGCCCAGGGAGAGTTCGAGGTCGTGGATAGTCCGGCCGATCCGGTTCTGCTTGTCGCGGAGCGAGCGGGAAAACCAGTCGAGTTTGCGCATCTCGTCGAGGATCGCCCCGCGGATGCGGTGTTCGGCAAAGGTCTTGAACTGGATATTTTTTTGCGGATCAAAGCGGTTGGCGGCATCGAGGAGGCCGAGCATCCCGGCACTCTTCATGTCGTCGCGGCCCATGAAGGAGGGGACCTGGGTGGCCATCCGGCCGACCAGGATGTCGACCAGGTAGAGGTGGTCGCGGATAATCTGCGCTTTGTCGCCGCCCTGCGGGCTGTTCGGGTAGGCCATGGCTTTAGTCCCTCTCCCCTATCCGCAGCAGCCTTTTCCAGAAAAACTGGAGATTCCCCTTCGGCACGGCCTGGGATGGTTCGGAGCAGATCCGCCCGGCCAGATGCTCGAAGGCCTGGGTGATCGGTGACTGGGGGTTGAGCTCGCTGAGCACCCGCTGTTTGCGGATCGCCTCGATCATCTGCCGGTCTTCGGGGATCGAGCCGAGATAGTTGATCGAGATATCGAGGTAGCGGTTGGCGACCATGGTCAGTTTGCGGTAGACGTCAAGCGCGTCGTCCTCGGTCTCGATCTGGTTGACCACCAGATTGAAGTTCTTTTCGTGAAAGGCGGTGGAGAGCAGCTTCATCAGGGCGTAGGCGTCGGTGATCGCCGTCGGTTCCGGGGTGGTGACGACGATGATCTCCTGGGCGGCGGTGTTGAAGTAGGTGACGTTTTCGGCAATGCCGGCCTCGGTGTCGATCAGCACGTAGTCAAAGCGGGTCTGCAGGGCATCGAGTCCGTCGAGCAGACGCATCTTCTGGTATCCGTCGAGGCGGGTGAAATTCTGCTGCCCCGAACCGGCTGGGAGGATCTTGATCCCCAAAGGGCCGTCAACCATGATGCTCTGCAACTCCTGGTTGCCGGAGAAAAAGTGGTTGAGGTTGTAGGCCGGGGAGAGGCCAAAGACCACATCGATGTTCGCCAGACCGAGGTCAGCATCGAGGATCAGCACCTTTTTGCCCTTTGCCGCCAGGGCGTAGGCGAGATTGGCGACCACCGCGGTCTTGCCGACTCCGCCTTTGCCGCTGGTAATCGAGTAGACTCCGGTGACGCCTTCCGCTTCGGTGGCGGCCGGTCCCTGGTTCATCGCCCGCAGGGTCTCTGCCTGGTCGGTCGCGGGATGGGTTGATTTAGCCATGCAGACCTTCCTGTTGGGCTGAGATGATCAGTTCCGCCGCCAGTCGCGGGGTCATTGCCAGAATATCTTCGGGTACCCGCTGGCCGTTGGTGATGTAGGTGAGGGGGCTTGGATTGTGGATCTGGACGTTGAGCAGCACCCCGAGGCGGCGGCATTCATCGACTTTGGTAAAGATGGTGTTGTCGATCTGCAGCGGGCTGAACCGGCTGATGGTTTCAAGGAGTTCATCTTCCCGGGTGGTCGCCGACAATACAAGGTACTTGTCGATGCCGAGATCGGCTTGGAAAAAACCGGCCAGTTCGTCGATGCACAGGCTGTCCCGGGGGCTTCTTCCCGCGGTATCGATGAGGACCAGCTCCTTGTCCTGGTGGCGGGCCAGGGCCTCGCGCAGCTCGTCCGGGGTATTGACCACCTCTACCGGCAGGTGCATGATCTCGCCATAGACCTTGAGCTGCTCCACCGCGGCGATCCGGTAGGTGTCGATGGTGATCAGGGCGATTGACCCGGAAAGCGTGGCCAGCCGGGAGGCGGCAATCTTCGCCAGGGTGGTGGTCTTGCCCACTCCGGTGGGACCGATCAGCGCCAGGCGCTGCTGGCCACCGCCGGCGCCGGTCTGCGGCGGTATCACCTCGAGCAGGTTCTGGATGGTGGCGATCAACTGCTCACGGACCAGGGCCGGATCACTCAGCTCTTCTGCGGTAAGGCTCTCGCGGAGAAAACCGGCGATGGTCCGCGCCGATTCGATGTGGATACCGTAGTCGATGAGCAGCGACAGCAGGTGGTCGCCCTGGATCGGCCCGGCGCCGAGCCGTTCGGCGTGGCGGCTGTCGCGGATTGTCAGGGTGTTGCGGCGTTCCGCCTCACTCTCCTGACGGCTGATGCCGGCGATCTGGGCAGCGAGGTTTTTTACCAGGCTCTTCAGTTCATTGACCTCGCTGTGCAGCCCCTGTTCGCTGACCACCGGTTCGGCCGGTGGGGCAGGCGGCTGCGGTTCGGCTTTTGCTGGCTGCTGATGCAGCCAGGGGAGAACCTCGTCATCGACCACCTGACGGAACCCACCGGACCGTGTTTCTTTTCCGAATTCCTGCGGTTTTGCCGCCTGACCAGCCTGCCGGCCGGGGCCTGGAGTGAAGTCGTGGTCCACCGCGGCGGTGATCTCGAGCATCGGTTTGCCGAGTAATCCGAGGGCTCCGCCCCGGACAGTGCGGGTGGAGAGGATCAGCGCATCGGGGCCAAGTTCCTTTTTGATCTGCTTCAAGCCCGAGGCCATGTCGGGTGATTCAAAGACTCTAACTTGCATCCAGGTTCACCGTTCCAAGAGATCTGACTTTGAGGCTGGGGACCACCTCGTTGTGGGAAATTACCGCCAGGCTGGGATAGTACCGTTCGGTCAGGCTTCTGACATAGGGGCGGATCTGCGGTGCGGCGAGGAGGGTCGGCCGGCCGCCGCCTTCGAACTGGCCGATCGCCCGGCCGATGCCGTCGAGAATCCGCTGGGCGATCAGCGGGTCGATGGCCAGATAGCTGCCGCTCTCCTTGTGCTGGACCGCGTTGCGGATGGCGTCTTCGGCGGCCTTTGCCAGGGTGATCACCGGGATCACCCCGTTGACTGCGAGGTCGTGGCTGATGCTCCGGGCCAGGGCGTGGCGGACATATTCGGTGAGGATTTCCGCATCCTGGGTGCTTGGCGCGTAGTCGGCCATGGTTTCGAGGATGGTCCGCAGGTCGCGGATCGATACCCCTTCCTTGAGCAGGTTCTGCAGGACCCGCATGATGGTGCCTAAAGAGAGGACGGTGGGCACCAGCTCTTCCACCAGCTTCGGGTAGGTCCTGCCGAGGTTGTCGAGCAGCCCCTGAACCTCCTGCCGGCCGACCAGTTCGTGGGCGTGCTGCTTGATGATTTCGCTGATATGGGTGGCCATCACCGTGGTGCAGTCGACTACCGTGTAGCCGGCAATCTGCGCCCGGTCCTTCTTGTCGGAGGTGATCCAGATCGCCGGCAGGCCGAAGGCCGGTTCGGTGGTGGCAATGCCGCTCACCGTTTCGGTGACCATGCCCGGATCCATCGCCATGAAATGGCCGGGGAGGATCTCCGATCCGCCGACCCGGACCCCTTTCAGGGAAAAGACGTACTGGTTCGGGGTGAGCTGGAGGTTGTCGCGGATATGGACCGGCGGGACGATAAAGCCGTTGCTCATCGCAAACTGCTTGCGGATCGACTGGATGCGGTTGAGTAACTCACCGTCCTGGGCCGAGTCGACAAAGGGGATCAGCCCGTAGCCGACCTCGAGCTGGAGCAGGTCGACGTTGAGCATCTCTTCGTAGTTCTCTTCCCGGCGGGTGGGAGCGGCGGAAGGCTCCTCGTGAATCACTTCCGCCGCGGCCTTGTCGGTTCGGTCGATCTGGTAGGCGAGGGCGGCTACCGCCATCGACAGGAGGAGAAAGGGGAAGAAGGGCAGACCGGGAATCAGGGCAAAGACCAGAACGATGCCGCTGACCACCCAGAGGGCGACTGAGCTCTGGGAGAACTGCTTTTTCAGGTCACTGCCGAAATCTTTTTCGCCGACTGCCCGGGTAACCAGCAGGCCGGCGGCGGTGGAGATGATCAGCGCCGGGATCTGGCCGACCAGGCCGTCGCCGACGGTGAGGATGGTGTAGTTGGCGGCCGCCTCGGCCATCGGCATCCCTTTCTGGACCACGCCGATGATAAAGCCGGCACCGATGTTGATCAGGGTAATGATGATCGCGGCAATCGCATCACCCTTGACAAATTTTGACGCACCGTCCATCGCCCCGTGGAAACTGGCCTCCTTGGCGATATCTTCCCGGCGGCTACGGGCCTGGTCTTCGTTGATCAGCCCGGCATTGAGATCGGCGTCGATGGCCATCTGCTTGCCCGGCATGGCGTCAAGGGTGAAGCGGGCGGCCACCTCGGCGACCCGGCCGGCGCCCTTGGTGATGACCATGAAGTTGATCAGGACCAGAATGACAAAGATCACCAGTCCGACCACGTAGTTGCCGCCGACGACAAACTGGCCGAAGGACTGGATCACCGAGCCGGCCGCCCCCGGCCCCTCGTCGCCGTGGAGGAGGATCAGGCGGGTCGAGGCGACGTTGAGCGCCAGGCGGAAGAGGGTGGTGGTGAGGAGGATCGACGGGAAGATCGAAAAGTCGGTGGCTTTGACCGTATAGAGGCTGAGGATGAGGATCAGCAGGGCGATGGTGATGCTCAGCGACAAAAACACGTCGAGGATAATCGCCGGCAGAGGAATGATCATCAGCATCAAAATCGATACCAGCCCAAGGGCGGCGATGACATCGCTGCGCCCGAGAAGCTGCCGGTAGTTGAAGCCGGTGATACTGTTTTGGACCGTGCTCAGTTCCATCAGGAGTTTTTCCCTTTCAAGGAGTAGACATGGGCGAGAATCTCCGCCACCACTTTAAACAGCTCTTCCGGGATGTGTTCGCCCAGCTCAAGTTTATGCAATAACCGGGCCACCGGTGGATTCTCGATTACCGGAACCCCGTGCTCCCGGGCGGTCTCGCGGATCTTCAGGGCGAGATGGTCGGCACCTTTGGCCACCACTCTCGGGGCATCCATCTCCCCGGCGGTATAGGAGAGGGCTACGGCCAGATGGGTCGGGTTGGTCACCACCACGTCGGCCTTGGGGACCTCGGCCATCATCCGCTTGCGGGCCATCGCCTGCTGAATCTGGCGGATCTGCGCCTTGATATGCGGGTCGCCCTCGCTCTCCTTATACTCCTCTTTGACCTCCTGTTTGGTCATCTTCATCTTCTCCTCCATCTCCCAGCGGACAAAGAGCAGGTCGAGAAAGGCGATGAGGATCATCACGGCACAGATCTTGGCGAGGATCAGTCCGGCGATACGGGCGAGGTAGCCCAGGGTTGCGCCGATACTGGTGTCGACGAGGATCAGCGCCTCCTCGACGTTGTCGAGAATCGTTGCATAGGCCACCCAGGCGATCAGCGTCACCTTGAGCAGCGATTTGACCAGTTCGACCAGGGATTTTTTCGAGAAGAACCGGCCGAAACCCTTGATTGGGTCGAGCTTGCTGAAGTCGGGGATCAGCGGTTTGGCGGTGAGCAGCCAGCCGAACTGGAAGAGGCTTGAGGCAAAGGCGATAATCATCACCAGAACAAAGAGCGGGGCCAGGAGGATTCCGGTCTGCTGCAGCAAAAAGGCGGTGAGGGTCATCACCGAGGCGGGGGTGACCTCAAAGTCGCCGGTGGCCTGCCAGAGGGCAAAGACCAGTTCGGTAAATTTTCCCCAGAATTCGGGAAGGTAAAAGAGCCAGAAGAGCAGGGCGAGGGTAAACAGGGCGGCGGTCTGCACCTCCTTGCTCTGGGCGACCTGCCCTTTCTTGCGAAAATCTTCGCGGCGTTTGGCTGACGGCGCTTCGCTGCGTTCGCCGCCACTGGGGCTCTCTTCGGCCATCTGGTCCCGGATCTATCCGGCGTTTCTGCCGGAGTAGCTGTTTTGTCAGTGAAAATCTTTTTGCCCAGCTTTGCCCAGCTTTGGCCAGCCTGCCTGGCCTTACCTCC
>JAZBOD010000378.1:0-2935 GCA_036350955.1 Desulforhopalus sp.
AACGTTCTTCCATGAAATTGCCCTCCTTGAGTTTGTAAACAGCCGGGTTTCACTTTCTCCAGTTGCCTTGCCCTACAGTGTGCTGAGGCATCTGCCAGATGTTCCACCTGGGCATCCGGATATCCCCTCAATGCTCTTGTTGTGGCCTAGGCTTCACCTCTTGACTGTAACGAGAACCATATTTCCCGGCCTACCACAGCAGCAGTGCTGGGTAGGCCGACAGGGGTGGTGGGTATCTTTCACCAACCGAGAGTCAGGTAGTCGTGGATCGAATTGGCGGCATCGCGGCCGGCCCCCATGGCAAGAATCACCGTGGCCGCACCGGTGACGATATCCCCTCCGGCCCAGACCCCTTTCTTGGTGGTTTTGCCGGTCCTCGGGTCGGCGACAACATTGCCCCAGCGGTTGAGTTGCATATCCGGGGTTTCGCTGGTCAGCAATGGATTGGCGCCTGAGCCGACGGCGACGATGCACAGATCGCAGGCCACTTCGAATTCCGAGCCCTTTACCGCCACCGGCCGGCGCCGGCCGGAGTCATCGGGCTCGCCCAGTTCCATCCGCAGGCACTCCATCCCGGTAAGCCGGCCGTGGTCGTTGCCGAGGTAGCGGGTCGGGTTGGTGAGCAGAAAGAGTTCGATCCCCTCCTCCTCGGCGTGATGGATCTCTGCCATTCGGGCCGGCATCTCTTCGCGGGAACGGCGGTAGACGATCTTGACGCTTTCAGCACCGAGGCGCATCGCGGTGCGGGCACTGTCCATCGCCACGTTACCCGCCCCAAGCACCACGACATTTTTGCCGATCGGGATCGGGGTGTCCACCTCCGGGTATTTGTATGCCTTCATCAGGTTGGCGCGGGTGAGGTACTCGTTGGCCGAGAGGATGCCGACAAGATTCTCCCCGGGAATGTTCATGAACCGTGGCAGGCCGGCTCCGACGCCGACATAGATGGCGTCGTAGCCCTCTTCGAACAGTTCATCAAGGGAGACCGTCCGGCCAACCACAGCATTGCACTGGATGTTTACGCCAAGGCGGGCGAGAAAGTTAACCTCTTGGGCGACAATATCTTTGGGCAGGCGGAATTCGGGAATCCCGTAGACCAGCACCCCGCCGGGCTTGTGGAAGGCTTCATAAATGGTCACCTCATGGCCTTTGACGATCAGGTCGCCGGCAACGGTCAGCCCGGAAGGGCCGGAACCGACCACTGCCACCTTTTTGCCGGTGGGGGAGGCTTTGGGCGGCAGTTCTCCGCTGCCGTGTTCCCGCTCATAATCGGCGCAAAAGCGCTCAAGGTTGCCGATGGCCACCGGTTCACCTTTTTTGCCGACGATGCATTTACCTTCGCACTGCACCTCCTGCGGGCAGACCCGGCCGCAGACAGCCGGCAGGGCATTTTTCGTCCAGAGATTGCGGATCGCTCCGGTCATATCCCCCTGGGCAATCAGTTCAATGAATCCGGGAATATCCACCCCCACCGGACAGCCGGCAACGCAGCCCGGCTTTTTACACTGCAGGCAGCGGGCCGCCTCTTCCTGAGCCATTTTTACGGTGTAGCCGGTGGGCACTTCCAGAAAATTACGTGCCCTGATCTTCGGGTCCTGCTCGGGCATCGCCACCCGCCCGCTTTGCCCTTTTCTCTCTGCTGTAATGGCCATAACATCCTCCGCCGTGGCCAGTCAGGGCCACGCCTGTTGAAAAAAATGATCGTCAGTGAATGCTCTGTGCAGGGCGATTTCTCTGCCGGGGAACTCTTCTCTCAAGATTTGATGGCATCGCGGATAGTGCAGTAGTGCTCATGGCTTTTCCGCTCATCCTCCTGATAGGCCCGCAGGCGCAGGATGAGTTCATCGTAATCAACCAGGTGGCCGTCAAATTCGGGACCGTCAACGCAGGCAAACTTGGTCTCGCCACCGACAGTGACCCGGCAGCCGCCGCACATCCCGGTGCCGTCGACCATTATCGGGTTAAGACTGACCAGAGTGGCAACGCCGAACTCCTTGGTCAAATTACTCACCGCCTTCATCATCGGGACCGGGCCGATCGCCACCACCAGCTGGATATCGCCAGCCTGGAGGACTTCCTTGAGCACCTCGGTAACAAAACCGTGGTGGCCGTAGGAACCGTCGTCGGTACAGACTCTCAGGTCGTGGGAGGCGGCGCGCATCTGCTCTTCGAGGATCAGCAGACCTTTGTTCCGGGCGCCGATAATACAGGTCACCTCATTGCCGATATCTTTCAGACCGCGGGTGATCGGATGGAGAACGGCTACCCCGGTACCACCGCCGACACAGGCAACCTTGCCGACCTTTTCGAGGTGGGTGGGCTTGCCCAGTGGGCCGATGACATCCTGATAGGCGTCGCCGACCTGGAGGTCACGGAAGATGGCAGTGGATTTGCCGACCACCATGTAGACAATGGTGATGGTGCCCCGCTCCGGGTCGGTGTCGGCCATGGTCAGCGGGATTCGTTCTCCCTCCTCGTTGGCCTTGAGAATGACGAGCTGTCCTGGCCTGGCCTTTCTGGCGATCAGCGGCGCTTCAATTTCGTTGAGAATAATGGTGCCTTCCGCCATTTCCTCGCGTTTGACGATGGTAAACATTGCTTCCTCCGGGTTAAATGAGGGCCAGGTGATACCGGCAAGACAATTCCGCTAACATGATCGACCGCACCCGCAATAAATAAGCACAATTGCGCTGTGAAAGCAATATCATTATACCAGCTACAGGGTGCGCAATCTGGCGTTGAACTGGAAACACAGAGGAGCCGTGCAGTTCATTTGTTCTTATCTTACCTGACAATTTTATTTATCAACGAAGAGACACCGGATAATAGGCTTCACCCCAGCCATTACCTAGGAGAAATGCGCTCGAAGCGAATGTTGGTTTTACACTGGAAGACAAAAATTCAATTGATGGGGTATTGATCCTGCGCAGAAGAG
>JAZBOD010000379.1:0-2299 GCA_036350955.1 Desulforhopalus sp.
ACCGTGCTTGACGGGGACAAGTACCTTACCGCCCTCACCAAGCATAAGATCTCGGTATTTTGTGCACCCCCCACCGCCTGGCGGATGTTTATCAATCTTGATACCTCAAAATTTGACTTTTCCGCGCTCCGCCAGTCGATCGGCGCCGGTGAACCGCTCAACCCCGAGGTCATCTCCCGCTGGAAAAAGCTGACCGGTACCGAAATCAGGGATTTCTACGGCCAGACCGAGTCCACCGCGATGATCGGCAACCCCCCCTGGATGAATGGCAAGATGCGCAGCGGTTCCTTCGGCCAGCCGTCGTTCATGTACGATGTCGCCCTGGCCGATGACGACGGCAAGGAGATCACCGTCCCCAACGAGCCTGGACATATTGTCGTTAAACTCGACAAATGGCGGGCAATCGGTCTCTTTACCGAATATATCGGCAGCCCGGAGAAAATGGCCGGGGTTTTCATTAACAACTTCTACTATACCGGTGACCGGGCGACCTTTGATGAAGACGGCTACTGGTGGTTTGTCGGACGCAGCGACGATGTGATCAAATCTTCCGATTACCGGATCGGCCCCTTTGAGGTAGAAAGCGCGCTGATCGAGCATCCAGCGGTTGCTGAGTCGGCAATCGTCGGTGTCCCGGATGAAAAGCGCCACCAGTTGGTCAAGGCCTTCATCATCCTCAAGCAGGGCCAGACACCCTCCCGGGATCTGGCTCTGGATCTCTTCCGTCATTCGATCAATATCCTCGCCAAGTTCAAGATTCCACGGATCATCGAATTTGTCCCGGCGGTACCAAAAACCCTGAGCGGCAAGATTCGCCGGGTTGAACTGCGCCAGCAGGAGATTGATCGCCAGGCCCAGTCGGCAGAAGAGCATAAGCAGGAGTACTTTTACTGGGATTTCCCGGAACTGAGTTCGAAAAAGGAATAAGCGATGTGCTCGCAGGGGGCATGCCGCGGCAGCCCCCTTGCGGAGGGTTCAGGCCGACTTTCGCCTGGCCCGGAGAACCATAGCCACAGGAGTAAAGCAGGGAGAAACTCTCCCCAGAATCCGCTGGGAAGATTCGCCTCCTGCCGTCTCTATTGCTTGACAAAACACCACGGATGCCAATAAGAAGTGGACCGAAGGCGGGCTGACGCCCGCACGTCAAAGGCGATGATCCCCTCCTACTGCAGAGAGGGGATACGTCCCTTGACGAAATTCATGCTTAAAAAGCAAGAAATGAATTTCTCAGGCACTAACCCCCTTTCACTGCAGAGGGGATACGTACCTTCACGAAATTCATGCTTAATAGCAAGAAATGAACTTCTCAGGCACTAACCCCCTTTCACTGCAAAGGGGATACGTACCTTCACGAAATTCATGCTTAAAAAGCAAAGAATGAATTTCTAAGGTACTAAATTCCGGGAGAAAAGAGCAATGCCCAAAAGAGACAGGGACGTTCGGGAGATCGTCACCCAGATAAAAAATCAAGATCTGGTACGGGAACGACGGCGGCAGATCGTCGATGCCGCCGTCAACCTGTTTATCCGCTTCGGCTACCACAAAACCACTACCCGGGCGCTGGCCCGGGAGACCGGGCTATCGATCGGCTCACTGTATGAGTACATCTCCACCAAGGACGATGTCCTCTACCTGGTCTGTATCGCCATCCATGCCGAGGTGGAACACGGGGTGAAGGAGGCCCTGGCCAGACCGACGGTGGGCAAGGCGGCACTGGCTGAGGTGATCCGCGAATACTTTTTGGTCTGCCACCGGATGAGTGACCATGTGTTGCTGATGTATCAGGTTACCCACTTTCTGCCGCCGAAATGGCAGGAGCAGGTGCTTGAGGCGGAACTGCGGATCACCAATCTGTTCATCGACGCAATGCGTGAACTGCGGGAGATGGACAAATTACCTGGACTGGCTGACCACACCATCAATCTGATCGGCCATAATATCTCGGTCCTCGGCCATACCTGGGCCTTTCGCCGCTGGTATTTTGCCAAAAATTTTACCATCGAAGAGTATACCGAACAGCAAACCGCCTTTATCATGAGTTTTCTTGAAGAAAAGTCCGGCTGACCGCATCACGGTTGCTTCGGCCCCGTTTTGCGAGGCCACGGCAATTCCGTCCTTGCGGAAAAGGATTATCGCCCACCCGGGGGAACCCCGGCAAGAAGGAGACCGTATGTACGCCGATGTTGAAGTCTACAGGCCGCAGAATCTTGTCCGCGTCATCACCGCCACCTCCCTTTTTGACGGGCACGACGCTTCGACCAACATCATGCGCAGAATCCTCCAGGATTCCGGAGTCGAA
>JAZBOD010000380.1:0-4502 GCA_036350955.1 Desulforhopalus sp.
GAAGATCTACCCGGTTTTTCAAGTCGCCTGCCAGGTCTTGGAGGATCTGGTCCTGCATCTGACATGGCCGACCACCCGGATCAAGGAAAAAGATGAGTTGATGGCCGGCGGCACCGACCTGGCCGACCTGACCAACTTCCCTGTCCTGATCTCCTGAACAGCCGACCAGCAGCACGACCGCGAGAACCAAAAGGAGGAACTTATGGAGCATTTTCTTCCCTGCCGAGTATGTTTTTTGTTGGGAAAGACCGCTTTTCGATGGGTTGCCGAAAAAGGCGGAAGGTAATTTAGAGCAAAATCATAAAATGCCGGGACGACACTGTCAAGTGTTTAATTAAATAGTTAACCAAACTACCGTTTGCAGGTATTCGACAGAATTCTTTGCCGTGAGCTGATTGACCTGTTGCACGGCGAAACCGACCACGGCTTGCTCGGCAATTTGAGCCAATGCAGAGGTCTCTCCTGCTCAGGTGAGCAGATCAGCAGTCAGCCCCTTCCAGCCGATGACTTCCTTGGTTTTTGCCTATCCTGGTGGATTTGGCCTAACCTGACAGCCCCTCTGCAGGCTGCAGCCAGTGGTCCAACCCATCAGAATAGCATGCTCAATATTTCCTGCTGGCGCAGCCATTGCGGCAGTCGAGATTGACCATTCCCGGAGGACAGGGGCGATTGGCACTATAGTCCCAGTGGGTGCAGGCCAGGCCTGGCTGACGAGAGTTATCTCGGCGTGGTTTCCTCGGTTCGTGACGCTCTGACCAATGAGGTGATCTGCCCAAACCTCTTTCATCGACATCCCACCTCTGCCCTCTCTCCTCCTGCCAGAAGTTTTTGTATCGTGGGTGTTTTGCTTTGCCGTACTTTTGCGGCGAACAGGCCATTGAGCTCTGGCAGACACGGTATCGCCCACCTGAGGCATCATCGCACAGCGTGGCCAAGCGCTGTCCCGGTTGGCAGGTTGGCTAATGGGTGCTCAGACCAAGCACGGCACAGGCCCCACCGGTCCCCGGGGAATAGCCGGGCAGAACCTGCCATGAACCAGGACAGTCTGCGGCAAAAGCCGAGGAAACGAAGAACAGGGTAAGAACCGAGGGGAAAAAGATCCTGATGAGCGTCGTGATTGGCATCTGAGCCTCCTTTGTCTGGGTTGAGAGAAACCTTTTTTGGTTGATTTGCCTCTCATATATCGCCCAAGCAGTGAAGGAGGAAACTGGACATCAGGCTAAATTGGGGTGGAGGTCGCCCTGTGTCGGACCGATGTCGGGTCCATGTCGACATAGAGATGCCAGCCATTCGCCCCGATGGCCATTACATTCTCTGCACCACCCCGAAAGCGAAAAGTTTTAGAAGGCCCTTACCCTATCTCTTTGAATCCCGTGGGTTGGATGATTCTTAAGAAAGAAGATTGGACAAGATTGAGCCAGGAACCATGCTTTGGGGGTAAACACAAAATGGCGGCGGTTTGATGATTTCCGATAGTGCGTTTCTTATGACAGATGGGCGAAAGGATTATCAAGGACGATCACCCTCCCCTGCTGTTGCGGGACTCAGGTGTCGCGCAGGGAAAGCGCAATCCGGCCTCTCTGCACATCCACCTCTATTACCCGCACCTGGACCTGCTGCCGGACCTTGACCACTTCCGCCGGATCCTTGACATACCGGTCGGCCAGCTGACTGATATGGACAAGGCCGTCCTGGTGGACACCGATATCGACAAAGGCCCCGAATTTGGTCACATTGGTCACAATGCCGGGAAGGCGCATGCCGACCTCCAAGTCTTCCAGTTTGTCAATCCCCGGGGCAAAGGCAAAGGCGGCAAATGTTTGCCGCGGATCGCGGCCCGGTTTACCGAGTTCGGCGAGGATGTCCTCCAAGGTCGGCAACCCGACCTCCTCATCCACGTAGCGATTGAGTTCAATCTTTTGCCGCAGCGCTGCATTCTCCATGAGCTCGGCCACAGCGCAGCCACAACCCGTGGCCATCTGACTGACAAGTTCATAGCGCTCCGGATGAACACCCGAACGATCCAGGGGGTTGGCACCCTCACGGATGCGTAAAAATCCGGCACATTGTTCAAAGGCCTTTTTGCCCAGCCGCGGCACCTGCAGCAGTTGCCGCCTCTCGGTAAACGGGCCGTTTTCACTTCGGTAAGCAAGGATATTGGCGGCCAGGGTCTCCCCCAGCCCGGAGACGAAGCTGAGCAGTTCCTTGCTGGCGCTGTTCACTTCCACGCCAACCTTGTTGACGCAGCTGACGACCACATCCTCCAGGCTTTGCTTGAGCGCTTTCTGGTTGACATCATGCTGATACTGGCCGACGCCGATGGCCTTCGGGTCAAGCTTGACCAGTTCCGCCAGGGGATCCTGCAATCGGCGGCCGATGGACACGGCTCCCCGAACCGTGAGGTCGTGCTCGGGAAATTCGGCGCGGGCGACCTCCGAGGCGGAATATATCGAGGCGCCGCTTTCATCGACCATGGTGACGACCACCCCTGCCGGCAGATCCAGGGCGCGGACAAAGGTTTCCGTCTCCCGGCCGGCGGTACCGTTGCCGACGGCAATGGCCTCAATGTCGTAGCGCTTGCATAAGGTGATCACCGTGTGCCCGGCTTCCGCCTGCTGCTGGGCCGACAGCAGCGGATAAATGGTGTCGCTATGCAGCAGTTCGCCCTGCCTGCCCAGACAGACCAGCTTTGCCCCGGTCCGGAACCCAGGGTCCAGGGCCATGATCCGCTTTTGCCCCAGCGGGGCAGCGAGCAGCAGTTCTCGCAGATTTGCTGAAAAGACCGCAATGGCTTCCACGTCCGCCTGTTTCTTCAAATCCCCCCGCAACTCATTTTCCAGGCTGGGTGCGAGCAGCCGCTTGTAGCTCTCGGCAGCGGCAAGGGCCACCTGCTGCCCGGCAAACCCTTTGGAACGCAGACAATGACCGGTAAGAATCTCCAGCGATTCGGCCTCGGGGGGACGAAAGGAAAGACTCAACACCTTTTCATTCTCGCCCCGGAACATGGCCAGCAGTCGATGGCCGGCCACCTTGCCGACCGGCTCCTGCCAGGCAAAATAATCCCTGAATTTACTGCCGCGCTCCTCCTGATTTTTCACCACGGTCGCGCCGACCAGGGCTTTGTGGCGAAAAAGTGCGCGCAACCGTGAGCGGACAGCAGCGTCCTCGCTGATCCATTCGGCAATGATATCGCGGGCACCGGCCAGTGCCTCCTCAACCGTCGCCACCTCCTTCTGTTGATCAACAAACGCCGCCCCTTCCACCTGGGCCTTCTTCTGGTCGTAGAGCAGGCGCGCCAAGGGCTCCAGCCCCTTTTCCCTGGCAATCTGCGCCCGGGTTCTTCGCTTGGGGCGGTAGGGCAGATAGATATCTTCAAGGGCGGCGAGATCCGGCGCGGCGTTGATCGCCCGGCGCAACTGGTCACTCAGGAGTTCCCGCTCGCCAAGCGATGCCAGGACCGCGGCACGACGCTTGTCCAACTCAGCCAGTTCGCCCCGACGATCACGAATAGCGGCAATCTGGACCTCATCGAGCGAGCCGGTGGCTTCTTTTCGGTAACGGGCAATAAACGGCACCGTCGCGCCGTCATCAAGCAGGGCGGAGACGGTTTCCACCTGCTCGGCCCTGATGTGCAATTCTTTGGCAATGATCGGTGCGCAGTGTTGCATGATAAGAGTATGTTGTGGTGAAAGAGGGTTACCTGTATGCGCTCCGGCTCAATACGGCCAGTGCGTTCTGCCCCGGATGCCTGCTGTCCGCTCCTGATGGTTCAGCTTGAACCGACAGCAATCGAGAAGAAATATGGGCTGGCATCCGTAGTTGGTCTCATGCAGTACCGCAAGACCTGCGATGACCGCCATGATTTTTTCAATCGGCATCCGTTCTGTGCAGAAAATCTGGACAGACAGTTCAGTGTCCACCAAACAAAACGTCACCCGTGCACCTGAACTGGCGATGCCATTCCAGATGAAGCTGGAAGCTGGGCCGCAGAGACATTGGCGAAGGTCACCCCCCGTTTTTTGGAGTATATGGGCCGTTGTCACCACATTTGTCGTGCTCCCGCAGATTCATACCTGCTCGACTGCGGAATGGGTAGGGTTTTTCCTGGTAGTCCCTCTGTTCTGGCTGATGTACAAGATCGTGCGGAATTCTCTTGTCGCAGAAATGAAGCCCTATCTGCTCACCTCTACTGCGATCCGTGTTGCCAGGTGCCTCACGCCACCCGTTGCCGCGACCGTCTACCTTGCTGTCACTTTCCTGTTCGTTGAGGTGCCGCAATACGATTCCCTTAAAAGTGCGATTGACTATGGGAAAGGCAAGCCGGTCAACAAACAGGAAGTGATTAGCCCGCATGGACTGCGCATCGATACATGGAGTGCCATGTGTGGCTGAGTGGTTGCGGAGAAAAGTCAGGGTTTGCAGGAATACTCTCAACCGCGAGCTATGTTGACAGACGGAGACTTGCCAGGACAAATCTTGCAAGATCGGCGTGAAACAGCTAA
>JAZBOD010000381.1:0-2339 GCA_036350955.1 Desulforhopalus sp.
CCTCGATACCATCAACCCGGAACTCTGTTATGTCAGTTGGGACATCATTCTCACCACCAGCCGGGGAATAAATGCCATCAAGGATGTCTTTATCTTTGTTGAGGACGAGATCGACCTGAAAATCGATACCCTCGATGCCGCCGATTACTACGACGCCGATCCCAGCTACAAAAAAATCGGCGAAATCCTCGTTGAACGGGGGGATATCGCCCAGGAGGAACTTGATGCCATCCTCGGCCTGAACAAGCCGCTCGGCCAAAAGCTGATCGATTCAAAAAAGGTAACAACCAGCAAGATCGAGGCCGCCCTCTAGGAGCAGGAGGCGGTGCGGGCAGCCCGCAGTCAGCGACAGAATAGCGAATCCGGGTCAAGTGTCCGGGTCCCGGCCGATCGCCTTGACCAACTGGTCAACCGGGTAGGGGAACTGGTTACCGTCCAGGCCCGTTTGTCCCAGGCGGCCGCCAGCCGCGATGATTCCGACCTGCTGGCCATCGCCGAGGAGGTAGAGCGCCTGACTGCCGAACTCCGTGATACCTCGCTGAATATGCGGATGCTGCCGATTGGCACGACATTCAGCAAATTTAAACGGTTGGTGCGGGACTTATCCAATGAGCTGGGCAAGAAAATTGAGATGAAAACCACCGGGGCGGAGACCGAGATCGACAAAACCGTCATCGAAAAACTCAACGACCCGCTGGTCCACCTGATCCGCAACAGTCTTGACCACGGTATCGAGGCGCCTGAGGTCAGACAAGGCATCGGCAAACCGAGTTGCGGCACAGTCCTCCTTGCCGCGGCGCACTCCGGTGACAGCGTCGAAATTGTCATCAAGGATGACGGCAAGGGGATTGATCGAGAGGCGATCTTTGCCAAGGGGGTCGAAATGGGTTTGGCACATGCCGACGCCCAACTCGGCGACAGCGAAGTGTTCAATATGATCTTTGCTCCCGGTTTTTCCATGGCCAAAGAGGTGACCGGCATCTCCGGCCGGGGCGTCGGGATGGATGTGGTCAAAAGAGCGATCGAGGCGCTACGTGGCTCCATCGTCATCGACAGCACCAAAGGGGTGGGGACGACGATCACTATCCGCATTCCGCTCACCCTGGCAATTGTTGAAAGCCTGCTGGTCGGCATTGACCAGGATACCTATGCCCTGCCTCTGTCGATTGTCGAAGAGTGTGTCGAGTTGAGCCGCGAGGATATCGCCCGGGCCCATGGCCGACATCTGATCAACGTTCGCGACCAGATTGTTCCCTATGTTCCGCTGCGGATCGCCTTCGGCATCAAAGAACAGCCCCCGGCCCTGCAGCAGGTAGTGATCACCAACGTCAACGGTCATCCGGTTGGCTTTGTTGTCGATCAGGTGATCGGCCAGCACCAAAGCGTGATCAAGACCCTGGGGAGAATGTACCGCGATGTCCGGGGAATATCCGGGGCAACCATTCTCGGCGATGGCAGCGTGGCGCTGATTCTTGATATCAATCATCTCGCCAATCGCGCGGAACAGGAGGAGTCGTCAATGTCAGGGAGGTAAGTACTGAGAACTGAGGAGGCGTTAACCCAAGATAAAGGGAGAATTTCCATGGCAGAAACAAACAATATTGACATGAACCAGTACCTGACCTTCAAGCTCGATGATGAAGTGTTTGGTCTGGCAATCGGCAAGGTGCGCGAGGTTCTTGATTTTACCACAGTAACCAGGGTTCCCCGCACCCCGGAATACATGCGCGGGGTGATCAATCTCCGGGGCAGTGTGGTGCCGGTGGTTGACCTGCACATGAAGTTCGGCCTGGCCCAGACCGAGAAGACGGTGAACACCTGTATCATCATTGTCGAAATCGACATTGAGGGGGAGGTGACTATCCTTGGTGCCTTGGCCGACTCGGTGCAGGAGGTAGTGGAACTTGAGCCGGACCAGATCGAGGCGGCCCCGAAGATCGGCACCAAATTAAACACCGAGTTTATCAAGGGGATGGGCAAGCGTGAGGAGCAGTTTGTCATTCTCCTCGATATCGACAAGGTCTTTTCCCACGATGAGTTGTCCCAGGTCCAGCGGGCCGAAATGCAGGCTCCGGCCGCTTCATGAACAGAGCAGAAGCAAAAGCACCGATAGTTTACGACCATCAACACCTACACTAAAGAGGTATGACTATGAAATTAGGACTCAAAATCGGTCTTGGCTTCGCAGCTCTGCTGGCGATTGCCGCGACTCTGGGGATTCTTGCCATTGTCAACATGAAAAATGTCGAAACCAAATCGATCAGCCTGCAGAGCGAATACGTGCCGGAGGTGGCGGTCGCCAACCGGCTTGAGCGGAGTTCGTTCAGGACGATGTATGC
>JAZBOD010000382.1:0-6140 GCA_036350955.1 Desulforhopalus sp.
GGCCTCTCTGGCCTCTCTGGCCTCTCCACTCTCTCTTGAGGCAACTGCAGCATTTCACGCAGGTGCTGGTCGACTTCCGAAGAGTACGGCAGGGTGGTCTCTTTCCCATCGAGCATGGCAGCGAGACGCAACAGCCCATTCCGGCTGATCTCCACCCCGAAGGCCGGTCCCATCCGGTCAAAGAGTGCCAGGGCATCGGCAGCGGTGAAAAAGGCGAGAAAGCCGAGGCTGTTAGGCGAAGTCCCGCCGTAAAGCTGCCGGCGGAAGATCGGCGCCAGCCGCGGCCAGGCCTCGATAAACTGCTCCCGGACAAAATCCCGGTCAAGATCCCCGGCGGTAAGGGTCTCGACAAAGAGGTAACGGGCTTCAAGAAGAACATCAAGCAGGATATCCCGGTCTTCCTGGCTGAGGCTCTCCCCGGCCATGACCAGCAGCAGGTGAACCAGAAAAGAGTCCCAGGTCTCCCACAGCTCGACCAACCGGGTCCGTTCAGCCTCGCTCAGGGGGGGATGGCCACCGACCGGCGGGGTGTACACCTCCTCGACTTCGGCATGCAGGTCGACAACGACAGCCTCATCGGTAACCACCGCCGCACCACCGCGGAGGCTGGCAAAGATCTTCTCTGGTGATTGGTCGTGAAACAGCGGCGCAAAAAAATTGCCCAGTTCGGCAACCGGTGGGGCAAGGTCGATCTGCACCCGGTCGAGGTGGGCAATCACCCTGGGCCTGGCAAATTCCCAGAGAATACCGGCAATGGTCGCCGGCTGTCGATCCAGGGTAAGCAGACCTGAATCAACGGTCTGCAGAGAGAGCTGAAAGGTATCGGCGGCAAGAACCGGCCGCTGGAACAGTTCCAGGTACCCCTGCCACGCCACCGGAACCAGGCAGCTTTCGCCCACCGGACTGCCCACCCGAACGGTCAGCTTAACCTCCAGGCGGAGCAACTCGTCCGCCGAAGAAAACCGTGGTTCGGCCAGGCCGAGAAAGATACAGTCCCCCGGTTGCCCGACCAGAGCGACACTGCGTCCGCTGCCCCCGAAAGCGGCATGCTGGACCAGGCCACCGAGCAGGCGGTGGTCAAGGGTAAGCGGCAGGGTAACGGTCTCGGCGACAGCGGTAACCGCCGAGAAAAGCAGCAACCAGAATGTGCAAAAACCTGATAATCGGCGGATCATCCCCCCACTCTACCACGGAATACCCGCTTAATCAAAGCGATCGATAGCCGCCTCGGCTGATGAAAAACCACCCGGGCTAGGCAAGTGAGCGGACCAACCTGCCAAAACCGCCGGGAATCGTCCCGGAGCTCCAGAAGGCCCTGCCCTGTTTGTAGTCAACGAACCAGTAACCGCCGGGTTTGCGCTGCGCCGCGACAAAGACAAAGGGCTGTTCACTGGAGAAACAGGGGTGGAGATAGAGCTCTTTGAAATTTTTCTTCGGCTGCATCAGCGACAACGCCTCTGCCATACTCGGCAGACGCCAGTCTGCGTGACCGGCGTACTTTTCTCCATTCATTTCGTCGATTTTTTTGTGAATCATCCGAATCGAACCGATATCCAGACCGCGGGCCTGCCACATCAGACCGGTGCGTTGATCGACCACCAGCCCCGGGTTGGTGGCAGCGACCAGATGGTTGGCAAAACGGCCGGCGGGATTGAGTTCCGCCTCAAAAAAATTCCACTGCTGCACCAGCCCGGCAATCTCCCCATCGTTGATCACCGTCGGCTCCGACGGCAGACTGACCCGGTCGGGGATCGCCTCTCCCTCGAGCGGCTCAGGCAGAGGTGGCCCCATATCTTCAACGATCACCACCTCAAGACGGGGTACCACCAGGTGCCGGTTGCCGCCGTCGAGGACATGGTCGATCAGCCATTTTTTCAGCTGTTCGTTAATCGCATAGCTCTTTTCAAATATCGACGATCTCCCCTGTCCTTCGACACAACTGCGGATCATCTCCGGGGGAGCCTTGATCTCCGCGAGAATCCGCGCGTGCTTTACCGCCCGTTCCATCAGACAGAGTTTGGGTTCCTCTCCCCAGTTGTCGACAAAAAAGTAATAGACACATTCGCTGTTGTTGCGCACCCTTTCGCGCCCGCCCCAGGACTCGAAAGTCCCAAAGGAGATGTCCGGGGTCATTTCCCAGTCGATAGGACTGATCATTTGGCCATCGATTTCTATCTTGTGAAAGATCCCCATTGTCACCTCCTGGTGGTTAAATCCGCAGTAGATCGTTTTTCCTGAGGAATTTCCATTCCCATCCCAACCGGAGTGGAGTACCATAGACTGGTTAATCATTGAACAAGAATACCACAACGTGTCACAGAAAATATTAACTACCATTATGCCGATGTCTACCAGCAAAAACACGCCAAAGTACCGCAGGGGCCATCCGTTGCCAATGGGGGTGACGATTCTCGAAGAGGGGATCAACTTTTCGGTGTTCGGCCGCAATGCCAGCGAAGTCACCCTGGTGGTCGACTTCCATTCCAGCGACGGCACGGCACCATCACGGCGGGAATATCTGCTTGACCCCGGTGAAAATCGCACCGGTGATCTGTGGCATATTCTCCTCATCTCCGAAGATAAAAATTTCACCTACGGCTATCGTTTCAATGGCCCGAGCGGAGCCGGAGAGAAGGGGTTGGTCTTCGCCCCGGAAAAATTACTCATCGACCCCTACAGCCAGGCACTGCTGCCGAGAGCGTGGGGAGAGACCTCCCGCTACGGTGACTGCACCTGCTGCCAGGTGGTGGTTGACGACTTTGACTGGCAGGGGGACCGTCCATTGAAAACCCCTCTGGCTGAGACCATCATCTACGAACTCCACGTCCGCGGCTTCACCCGGGACCCCAGTTCCAAGGTGAGCGCACCGGGGACCTTCCAGGGCATCGTCGAGAAGATCCCCTACCTGAAAAGCCTCGGAATAACCGCGGTGGAACTGATGCCGGTCAGCGAATTCGACGAAAACGACACGGTCTTTTTCGATCCGGTACGCGGCAGGCGGTTGAAAAATTTCTGGGGCTATAACCCGGTCTCCTTTTTCGCCCTCCACTCGGCCTACGCCGCCAACCCGGGTGCGGCTATCACCGAATTCAAAACAATGGTCCGCGCCCTGCACCAGGCCGGCATCGAGGTTTTCCTCGACATGGTGTACAACCACACCGGCGAAGGGGGCTACGACGGGACAACCAGCAGTTTTCGGGCGATGGACAACCCGGTCTACTACCTCCTCGACGAGGAGAACGAGTATCTCAACTTTTCCGGCTGCGGCAATACGGTGAACTGCAACCACCCGGTCGTCCGGCATCTCATCCGCGACTCCCTCCGCTACTGGGTCACTGAGATGCATATCGACGGCTTCCGTTTCGATCTCGCCTCGATTCTCGGCCGCGACCGCCAGGGGAAGGTTCTCGCCAATCCGCCGATGATCGAGGCAATCATCGAGGACCCGGTTCTCCGCGACACCAAGATGATCGCCGAAGCCTGGGATGCCGCCGGCCTCTACCAGGTCGGTTCCTTCTCCACCGATCGGCGCTGGGCCGAGTGGAACGGCCGCTTTCGTGATGACGTCCGGGCCTTCATGATCTCCCGGCCGAACACCGTGACCCACCTCGCCACCCGGATCGCCGGCAGTTCCGACCTCTACCAGACCAGCAACCGCAGCCCGCTCAGCTCAATCAATTTTCTCACCAGCCACGATGGCTTTACCCTGCGCGACCTGGTCAGTTACGACCAGAAGCACAATCTGGCCAACGGCGAAGAGAACCGGGACGGTGACAACCACAACCTGAGCTGGAACAGCGGCCATGAGGGGGATGGGGCGCCGATGGCGGTCAACCGCCTGCGGCTGCGGCGGATGAAAACCCTGACCGTGATTCTCCTGCTCTCTCAAGGGGTGCCGATGATCTGCGCCGGCGACGAGTTCGGCCGCACCCAGAAAGGTAACAACAACGCCTGGTGCCAGGATAACCGGATCAGCTGGCTCGACTGGTCGCTGCTCGACAAAAGCCGGGGTTTTTACCGGTTTTTCACCGGGTGTATCGCCCTGCGCAAAAATTACCCGATATTCCGCCGGGAAGATTTCTTTCAGCGGTCCGAACCTGAGGACACCGCCGCCAACGGTGCCGAGATCGTCTGGCAATATCTCAACCCGGGGGAGGAAAACTGGTCGGCCGACTGCCATGGCCTGGCCTTTGTCCTTCGCTGCCGGCAGAACCGGCAGGGCGCGAGTGAATTCATGGTCATGCTCAACGGCGACCGCAACGAAACGCTCCACTATGCCGTTCCGCCCTGTCCAGAGAGAGCGAACGGTTGGCAGCGGATCATCGATTCGGCAGCGCCTTCGCCGGCAGATTTTTTCGACCTGGCCGAGGCACCGCCCCACCGCAGCGGCCGGATCGCCGTCCCCCCTTTCGGATGCGTGGTGCTCCAGGCAAAATGATGCAGAAGGCCTGAACCGGCTCGGAGCGTCGACGACGAAAAAAATTGGCAGGAACAAAAATTTACACTAGTGTTAACCGAGAAACGGCTCCATTAGACCCCTCACCACAACGGCCCCGGGCCCGGAAAGGTGCCATGATCGATATCCTCATTCTTGGCGATTCGCTGGTTGCCGACCATGACTGGCAGGCACGGATACCCTCGGAAAAAGTCACCACCTTCGGCATGCCGGGCATTGCTACCGCCAATCTGCTCAGTCTGCTGCCGGCGATCAAGCAGAAGGTCGACCGTGCCGCAGTGATCATGGTGATGGCCGGCACCAATGATCTGCTCGGCGGCGACCTGCACTTTGGCGAAACCTTGAAAAAGATCTACGTTCAATTACGCCACGACTACCCCGGTGGCGAGATCCTCGCCACCAGCCTCCTGCCGATGGACCTTCCTCACCTTCCGCCGGGGACCATCGTCAGGCTCAACAGCGAAATCGCCGCGCTCAGCATGCAGACCGGATGCTGCTATCTCGATATCCACTCGCGATTCAGCGGCTCGGCAAAGGTGATCTTCCAGGAGGATGGTGTCCACCTCACCGCCGCCGCATACGAAATCTGGACCAGGGCCCTGCTGGAACATATTGCCTTTCTGGTGGAGGATGACTAAGTTTTTGCATCGTTTTGGTTCCCACCAGTATTCTGCCAAAGGAGTTATCAATGTTGAAAAATTTGTCCAATCTGCTCTGTGCCGCAGTGGCCCTGGTCGCCCTTGCCGCCTCTGGCGCAGTCGCCATGCCGAGAACCCCCTCGACGGAAGCCACCCCCCCCGTCCGCTCCGGTACCGTTGTTGAGACCATGAATGCCGCCGGCTACACCTATCTGCTGGTTGCCGAACCCGGCGGCGAGCGCTGGGTGGCGATACCGGAGACCCCGGTTATCACTGGCAGTCCGGTAAGCTATTATGACGGCATGGTGATGACTGACTTTACCAGCACCAGCCTGGCACGGACCTTTCCGGCAATCGTTTTTTCGGCCGGCCTGACCGAGCAGAGCGGTGCAGTGCCGGTCAGTGCCCCGGCCGGTTCTGCCGAACAGGACCCCGATGACAGTTTTGCTGCGGCGATCAGGGCCGAGCGGGGCACCCCCAGTCCAGATCCGTTGCCGGAGATATCCGGTGGAAGTGTTGCAGCGGTAGTACCATTTGCCGAAGTAGCAATTGAAAAGGCTCCGGCAGCCAACGGCTATACCGTGGCAGAGATCTTTGCCCAGGTTGACGCCCTGGCCGGGGAAAAAGTCCAGATCCGCGGCAAGGTGGTCAAATTCAGCCCGATGATCATGGGCCGAAACTGGATCCACCTCCAGGACGGCAGCGGCAACCCGATGCAGAACACCCATGACCTGGTGATTACCAGCGATGCAACGGTGGAGGTTGACAGCGTCGTCACCTTTGAGGGGATTCTTGCCGCCAACCGTGATTTCGGAGCGGGCTATACCTATCAGGCGATCGTCGAATCGGCGGCGGTAGTCGAATAGATCGATGTCGGCCGGGCTCGATATTGTCCTGGCCGGTCCAGGGGCTCTTGGTTGCCTGGTGGCATCGCTGATCGGGCGGACAACTGGTGGCCACCGCCTGACCGTCCTTGACCATCGCCCCGCCCGGGCGGCAGAGCTCAGCCGTCAGGGGCTGCTCTATCACCAGGGTGACCGCCGGCA
>JAZBOD010000383.1:0-9556 GCA_036350955.1 Desulforhopalus sp.
AATGGTTCTGCTCAGGGTCAAGGCCGAGGCCCATACCCGGGCCGAAGTACTGCGGATCATCGACATCTTTCGCGGCAAGGTGGTTGATGTCAGCGCCAGGAGCTATGCCATCGAAATCACCGGCTCCGCCTCAAAAATCCAGGCAGTGATCGATATTCTCCGGCCGATCGGCATCAAAGAGATTGTCCGCACTGGTTCGATAGCCATGGCTCGGGCCACAAAAAGCAAATAGGCCACAGCCGCAACGGAGTTCCAAACTTTCATGCTCAACCCACAAGTACCAGTAGCTAGAGAAGGTTACCCGTTCATCGGTTTTGCCGCTCTGTGCTCGGTGACCTCGGCCTGTCTCGGTTTCACCTTGTTAACCTTGCTGCTGCTCACTGCCACCGCCTTTATCCTCTATTTTTTCCGGGACCCGGAACGATTCACCCCAGAGGATCCGCATCTGCTCGTCTCTCCTGCCGATGGCAGGGTGATCCTGGTGGACAAAGTTGAAGACCACCTTTTCACCGGCGCTGAAGCCTGGAAGATATCGATTTTCATGAATGTCTTCAACGTCCACGTCAACCGGATCCCCATCTCCGGCAGAGTGACAAAAATCCTCTATAAACCAGGGCGATTCTACTCCGCCGACTCAATCAGGGGTGGCCTGGAAAATGAATATTGTGCAGCGATTATCCAAACCGACCGGGAAAAATCAATCGCAGTCGTGCAGGTTGCCGGACTGATCGCCCGAAGAATTGTCTGCTGGCTGGAAAACGGCGACGACGTGACCACCGGGAAACGCTTCGGCCTGATCCGTTTTGGTTCACGGGTCGACCTCTACCTCCCTGTGGAAACCCAAATCACCGTGAACAACGGTGACCGGGTGCGGGCCGGCGAGACGCCGCTTGGTCATCTCAACTAGCCCAGGTGAACGGGCAACAGTTGACCATGCTCTTTCAACACCGGCTCGACGCTCCTCCTTCGCCAGCCCGAACAATTCGTCAGCCAGGATGAGAATTATTGGTGGCGCAGTCCGCGGGCGCAAGCTGCTTACCCCGCGCAGTGGGAGCCTGGAGATCCGCCCCACTTCGGATCGAGCCCGTGAAGCCCTGTTCAGTATTCTTGCTGAACGGGTGTCGCAGGCAGCAGTCCTCGATCTCTTCGCCGGCACTGGGGCATTGGGTCTGGAGGCCTTCAGCCGGGAGGCCGCAATGGTTGTTTTCGTCGATAACAACCCCTTGGCCGTCGAACTGATCAAAAAGAATGTGCTGCACTGTATGGCTGGTTATCGCGGAAATTGCCAAATCAGGGTGATCTGCCACGATTTGCAAAAAAGCCTGCCGCTGAAGGCCCTTGCACCATTGGGAAAAGGCACGTTTGACCTTATCTTTGCCGATCCCCCCTATACCCGGGAGATTTCCCCTGCCATCGTCAATGCCATCGGAGAAAGCGGACTTTTGTCGCCCACAGGACTACTGGTCGCTGAAGAGAGATGCAATGTCGAACTTCCCAAGAAACCCGCCGGGCTGCGCCTGATCGACCGACGAATCTACGGTGAAGCCGCCTTCTGGTTCTATCAGCTCAACCTGAACCAAATCGAGGTCACCGAGGCTGACCCCAAAATCCTCCCTTGTCCACCTCAGGAGTGCCGTTCATGACCGCAATCCATACTCCATCCCTGGCTGTGTATCCAGGCACCTTTGACCCAATTACCATGGGCCATGTCGATATTATCAACCGGGCCCTCAATCTTTTTGACCGGGTCATTGTCGCAGTAGCAGTCAATTCAGCCAAGGATCCGGTTTTTTCTCTCGAGGAGCGGGTAGCAATGATCGAAGAATCTTTCCAGGACCACGATCGCATTGAGGTGCATCAGGTGTCTGGACTGCTGGTTGATTTTGCCCACCGCCAAAATGCCAAAGCACTGGTCAGAGGAATCCGTGCCGTCTCCGATTTTGATTATGAGTTTCAGCTGGCTCTGATGAACCGAAAACTTAACCGGGAAGTCGATTCAGTCTTCCTTATGCCTGGTTTTCGCTGGATTTTTATCAGCTCTTCGATCATCAAGGATGCTGCACGAAACGGTGGTGACGTCAGTGACTTGGTGCCACCCCATGTCCACCGGATGCTGATGAAAAAATTTTCTCCGCCTTCGTCATGAGCCATTCAGCTGAACCGTCCAGATACAACCGCAGGCGGATTTTGACCATCCTGCTCAGCCTCACCCTGATCTATCCGGTTCTCCGTTTTGTCGGTTATAAGGTTCCTCATCAACCTACCCTGGTCGAGATCAGTAAACCAGTTCCCACTAACGGCGTTATGGTCACCGCTGACTTTGTCCTCTTCGACCGGGAAGGGCAATGCTGGGCGCTGTCCAGGACCTGCACCCATCTTGGCTGTAAGCTCAACTACCATGAAGAGCAGGACATTCTTGCATGCCCGTGCCACAGCAGTCAATTTGCCGTGACGAGTGGAGAAGTGCTCCAGGGACCAGCCAAGCGGAGCCTGCCCTTTTTCCCCGTAGAAAAACGAGACAGTGAACCGTTCTATGTGGTCACTGTTTAGAACCGGCAGAACAGCTGTCGCGGCAAACCTGCTGAACCAGATAGCCTGGCGGGAGAGGCCGTGGGGGACCTGGGCCCTGATAAACCTCTATCTCTCGCTTCTTTCCGGAATCGTTGTCGGCCTGCAGTACGATTACGCCACCCCCTTCTATTCCACTTCGGCAATTGACCTCCTAGCGCCCTATGGCGCCTTTTTTCGGTCACTGCACTTTTATTCCAGCCAGTTCTTCTTTTTTTGCACAGTCATCCACTTCTGTGCCGTTTATCCGAAAACCGCTTCGTACCCCTTCGGCGAATGGCTGAAACTACTTGGCAGCCTTCCTCTTATCCTTCTCCTCCTTTTTACCGGCTACGTCCTGCGTGGCGATAACACCGGCCTTTCCGCCGGGGTGATTGCCGAACATATCCTGGTTGCCATACCGCTTCTCGGCCCCCCTCTCAACGATCTGCTGTTTGCCATTTCAGAAACCGGCTTGCGTAAAGTGTATGTCCATCATGTCATCGCTCTGGACTTTTTTCTGCTCGTCCTGCTCTGGAAACACCTGCGCATCTACCGGATTCGCCTTCAGGACCATCCAGCGGCCATTGCCGGAGTACTGCTCGTTGCCATGCTCATCACCGCTCCCCTGGAACCGGTTCTGCTCGGAGTGGATTACATCAGCGGCCCCTGGTTTTTCCTTGGCCTGCAGGAGCTCCTCCGCTATCTCTCACCACTGGTTGCCGGAGTTCTTATCCCCTGCGCTTTTCTGGCCATCCTCGCCCTCACCCATCCCGCCAACAGGCGTAGCAGCCTTTTCCTCTACCAGACTGCATTCTGGCTTGCCGTCTATACCATTTTGACCGTGATCGCCTGGAACCGCTAACTCAGTTTTACCAAAACCGTTGAAGAGCGCAGGGGAAAGGGCTCAAGCAAAACCCTGCCAGACATTAAAAAAGGCTGTCACCGCTTCCGGCAACAGCCTCGCTAATCATTTGTGCTGGTAAAAATCAGGGACCTTTGCCTGCCCGTTCCTCCGGCAAACTCTTCCTGGATGGTTTGACGGAGTGGAGCGCTTTCCCGTCGAATATCTTCAAGGCGAGACGAAATAGCGCCACCACCGGAGTGACCTGTCACCAGGCTTCTTCCACCGACAAAGCCGGGGCTCCATCTCGTCGGTTTAGGGCAGCCACTCGCTGCCCTCGACCTACCTCTCCCTTTCCGGGACCGATCCCTCTCCCGTCGGGTCAAACCGGCCTTGCCAGTTCTGACCAGCTTTTTCCCCGGCAATCAGCCCCTGTTGCCATTCCAGCACTTTTAAGGTCTGAGCCAGGAGCAAATCCTGACGTTGCCCGGGGTTTTCCAGATAACGGGCAAAAGCCGCGAATACGGATTGAAGCAGTTTTTGGCTCTCAGAACCGTCGGCACTACCGTATCGGTCAATATGCTGGCCAACGGTGGAAAGAAGCTGGAGGAAGGTCTTTTCCAGCGGAGCCGCCGCCCATTTCTGGCGGAGGGAGTGTATTTCTCGGAACAGTTCCACAGTATTGCCCGGTTCCTGATGACCTGCAAGCGAGCTGATACACCGCCCGATCCCACCAAGGGGGCAGGCATATTCTTGGTGTTTTCCCTCGGCCGCCGAGGGTGTCCCTTCGACGGCAGCTTCTGTTTCCTCATCGTAATCAACTTTTTCACCGGTCGCCTGAGAATCCGCTTCCATTTCCTCAACGACGACTTGAGAGGCCTCAGCGGCAAGCAACTCCTCTTCATCGACCGGCAGGAAAATGACCTCCTCTTCTTCGTCAGAGGCCAGATCGGCCTCGGCGGGGCCGGCCAGGCCGAAATCGTCTTGCTCAACAAGCGGAGCGGACACCGCCGTAGCGGGCTCCTCGGTAAAAGTACCCTCCAGTTGATCTTCGACCAGTCCCTCGTCAACACTCAAAGCAGCTCTTTGTTCCGTCTCACTCGAGAAATCCTCAGCAGCAACGGGAGCCTCTTCCAGATCAAATCCCCCCTCAGTAACCGCCTCGCCCGGCTCAATGTCTAGAGTCTCCACCATTTCCGCAAGGGCTGGTTCCGGCTGATCAGCAAACATCGCCAGTTCCTGTTCATCGCCAGCACCATCTTCTTGGCTCTCAACCTCAACCCCCTGCAGCGCCTGCTCCCGGCCTACCGCAGACATCTCTGTTGCCTGAGCAGCAATCTCCGCTGCTTCCCCAGTCGCCTCTTCTGCGAAAAATTCATCAAGGGTGCCGTCCAGTTCGTCGTCGGTTTTTTCCGCCACGGAAGGAACGGCATCAGCCTCAGCTGGCAAAGTTTCGGCCTCCGCAGTATCAGCCAGGGCTGGGGCCGGCTGATCACCAAGCATTGCCAGTGCCGGTTCGTCGCTGTCATCATCGGCTTCGCTCTCGACATGTACTCCCTGCAAAGCCTGCTCCCGGTCCGGTGCAGAGATCTCTGGTGCCAGAGCAGCACTCTCTCCTGCGGCTTGATCCGCTGTTGCACCAAAGAATCCATCGAGGGTATTATCCAGTTCGTTGTCGGATTTTTCCGTCACGGAAGGAACAGCAACCGCCTCAGCTGACAGAATATCGGCCTCAGCGGCTTCCGCCAGGGCAGGTGCCGGCTGATCACCGAACATCGCCAGTTCCGGCTCATCGCTGTCATCATCGGCTTCGCTTTCAACAGCTACTCCCTGCAGGGCAGTATCCCGATCAACGCTTGGCAGATCACCATCTTCGCCTGCCACGTCCCCGGAAAGAGCAGCACCAGACTCTTCCCCGAAAAACCCGTCGAGGGTAGAACTGATCTCCTGCTGAACAACATCTTTACCAGAGGGCAGAGCGGCAATCGCTGCTTCCGGAGTAGGGGACAGTTCGTCATCGGCTACCAGAGCCGGTGCCGGCTCGTCGCCAAATCTTGGCAGTTCGGCCTCGTCACTGTCATCATCGGCATCTGATTCGACGTTGACCCCTTCCAGGGCCTTTTCACGTTCGACTGAGGGTATTTCTGCTGCAAAATGTCCGGCATCCTCTTAGGCATCCGGGCCAAAAAATGCCTCGGTAACTTCCGTCACCGAAGAATCGATTTTCCCAGTAAAGAGATCGCCTGCCGGGGTGTCGTCCTCATCCGGAGTGAGCAGTTTTTCACCAGCCGGTGCCAACGATGAGGAGAGTGCCGCTACCGGGGCCGCAGCATCGGAATCACCGCCAAAAAAGTCCTCGACTTTGGAAAGAATCCCGTCGGAACGAGTCAAACCGAGAGTCCGGGCCTCCTCTTCAGCCTGAAAACCCTGTTGAACATCCTGTGGGACACCAGCCAGCGCCGGGACAATCCCGTGGGAGAGTGCCGCTGGGGCCTCTTCCCTGCTCTCTTCTTCAATTTCTTCCTCATCCGAGGAGGCGATTGTCGAGCCTATCAGGGCCTTGAATTCGTTAAACCGTTCAACTGCCGGAAAAAGAATGGCTTTGCCTTCTTCAAAGGTTTTCGCCTCCACAGCCAGCCGTTCAAGCGACTCGTAAAAGAAGTGAAGGACACCAAAGGCATCGGCATGGGCATTGCTTTTTTTGGCTTTAATATACGCCGCCAGACTTCCGATACCCTGAAGCAGAATAATTGCCGGACGGTTATCAACAAATTCCTCCTGCAGCCGGACAACTTCCTGCCGGAGACTGTTGAGTTCCCTGTCGGTAATCTCCCAGTCAATACCGAGGACGAGAGCCTTCAGAGGAAGCAGTTCACGCTTGTCGACCACTGCCGCAGTCAGTGGCGGCAGGACGGCAGCAGGTTCCGGAAGGGGACCGGAAGAGGCCTGGCGACTCTCCTCTTCCTGCCTGGTGCTGATTGCCCGCTTGAGGTTCTCAAACCGTTTGATATCGTCAAGGAGAATCTCTTTTTTCGCCTCATCGCTGAGATCATCGGATGAGACGATCCGCTCGAGGTTGTGATAGAGGTTGAGCAGCAGCTTGATAGCATGGGGATGGGCATCAGCTTTTTTCTGATAGATGTACCGGCAAATCTTCTCAAGTGCCTGCAGGTAGACGAGGTTGATCTTTTCACCGGCCCAGATGTCCTTGAGATCCTGCAGCTCTTCACTGAACTGGAGGAGGACATCATCGGTAATTTCCCAGTCGATTGAGAGAATCAGGCTTTTCAGGCGACTTATTGGGGCCTCGAGGTCGCTGGTTATCTCAAAGAGATCGACTGCGTCGGCATAGTACGACTCGTCCTGTTCATCGGTGCCCACGGTAAGATCGTCATCGTATTCATTTTCGCTGAAATGTTTCACTACAGTTCTCTCTAGAGTAGTTTTTTCTGTATTGAAATCACTGAGGAAGAGATAATTTTCTTCAACGTTGCAGCAACATTGTACCCGGTAATTGCACTTGCCTCAAAGTAGGGAACCCGCAGTCTGCTATTGAGATCCTTTTCCAGGACCTCGGTCGGTAAAATCGGAATGCCATGCTCTTTGAGATCGACTTTGTTGTACTGCATGACCAGAGGAATCCGAAAAATACTCTCTTTGTAAGATTGAAGGTTTTTGTGAAGCTGATTGAGTGACCTGATATTCTTCTCGCGCTGTTTTTCCATGGCATCGGCGACGAAAACTATTCCGTCCACTCCGCGCAAAACCAGTTTACGGGTGGCATTGTACTTGACTTGACCCGGTACGGTGTAAAGTTGAATCTTGATGTCGTAGCCTTTAATCTGCCCCATGTCAAAAGGGAGAAAATCAAAAAAAAGCGTCCGGTCACCGTGGGTTTTCAGGCTGACCATTTCCGAAACTATCTGTTTCCGATAGGTCCGGTTGATATATTCAAGGTTGGTGGTCTTCCCGCATCGCCCAGGCCCGTAATAGACAATTTTGACCTGAACAACCTTGTCTTTTAGATTGATAAAGCTCAACTTTTCACTCCCTTTCAAGTTCTTCCGTCAACCCCGGGCACCGGAACACCCCGCTGACTGTACTGCTTGATGTCAGGCGAAAAACTACTGCTTTTTTTCCCAGATTTTCCGTATCTTCTCGATAACATCAACCACGTTGAGCCGCAAAAAGCCAAGAGAGATGTCTCTGCCGAACATCGAGATCAGCAGCAATTCGTCATCGATTTTGCTGAAATGGATATTGGACTCCTGGCCTTTGTGGAACAGCAGGGAAAATTCCTGTTCCCCAACGAGTTTGGCCATAGCGTCAACCGTGGCAAAATTGCCGGCGGCCAGAGCAGCAAAAGAGTAGACATCGTATTTGCTTTCACCGTTGTCTTTAGCGGTGATTATATTACCCGCCATGTCGATGATTATGACACAATCGACACCGAGTTTTATGAGCTTTTCTGACAAAATCACGTCTATCTGCTCAAGTTGCTCCTGACTGACGATCCCGTAATTCATACCCCAGACCTCTTCGTAAATGTTGGTTACCGCTTCAGTATTTTTTGGCCTCGCAGGAATACCCGAGTGCTCTTTGTGCCCTTGAACAGATCTTTCGCCCGAGGATGAACCGGCGGCAACGAACAACCGTCAGACTCGCCCAGGGCGTGGAAAAGCCCTTCTTGCCCTAAGGTCCACAGATCGGAGAAATGTACAACAAATTATTGCTCTTACCACTATACGATAGTTTTTGACCTATATGAAGATAAATTTTTGGCTATTATAACAAATCAAAGCCTCAATCCTCCAGGTTACCGGAGGAGAATATTTTTTTAGAGCATCGAGAGTGAAAAAATCTTCACGATTGCACCTTCAGGTCAATTTTGCTAAAGAGGTGCTGGAGGAAATACTGTGCAACTACCAGCAGAGAATCGTCTTATCCCGTCCAGATCGATCGAGTTTATCGATACCCACTGCCATCTTGACATGGCTGCTTTCGACGATGATCTGGCCGACGTACTGGCTCGGGCCACCGCCGCCCACGTTACCAGCATCGTTACCATCGGGATTGACCCAGACAGTTCACGCCGCGCCATAGCCCTCGCCGAGAACTATTCGCCGATTTTTGCCACGATTGGCATCCATCCCCACGATGTGCAGCACAGCGGCGAAAAAGAGTACCGTCTCCTGGAAAATTTGTACGCTGATTATCATGACTATGTCGTCGGTTTTGGTGAAATTGGCCTTGATTACGTCAAAGGCTACAGCGAACCGGCACTTCAACGCAGCCACTTCAGGCGGCAACTCGATCTTGCCGACGAACTAAAACTGCCGGTGATCATCCATAATCGCCAGGCCGAGGAGGACACCCTGGCCCTGCTCCGTCAAGCCAAACCACTCGTTCATGGCGGCATCATGCATTGCTTTGCCGGAGATTTGGCCTTTGCTGAAAAAATTCTCGATCTTGGGTTATTGATCTCGATTCCTGGAATCATCACATTCAAAAATGCTCTCACCCTCCAGGAGGTCGCTTTGCGCATCCCCTTAAGCAGCATGGTGCTGGAAACCGACGGGCCCTTTCTCGCCCCGGACCCCTACCGGGGCCGACGCAACGAACCTGCCTACCTGCAATATACCGCCCGAAAGGTGGCAGCATTACGGGATCTGGACCTGCAAACAGTTGCCGCAGTAACCACTGAAAATGCAAGAAAGTTATTCAATTTAACCGAGAGACCAGGATGATTGCTGACAACCTTCAACAGGTTAAGAAACTCATCTCTCAGGCGGCCGAGAAAGCCGGGCGCAACCCTGCAGAAATCCAGCTCGTTGCCGTATCGAAGCGGTTTTCCGCAGAAGCAATCAGCGAGGCATATGCCGCCGGGCAACGGTGCTTTGGAGAAAACTATGTCCAGGAACTTCGTGAAAAGAGGAATATGGTGCCGGCGGAGGTGCGTTTTCATTTTATCGGTCACCTTCAGACCAACAAGGCAAAATTAGCCGCTGAAAACTGCGACATGGTCGAGAGCGTCGATTGCCTCAAACTGGCAAAGGCCCTGCATCTACATCTGCTCGAAAACGGTCGCCAGCTGGATATTCTGATCCAGGTAAATGTTGGTGATGACCCGAAAAAAAGTGGGGTAGGCAGCAGTGACACAGCAGA
>JAZBOD010000384.1:0-2526 GCA_036350955.1 Desulforhopalus sp.
ACCGGTCAGGGCGAGGGCGGACAAAACCAAAAGACCGACCAGATCGACCCGCAGCCAGCCACCGACAAAGAGGATAAACGCCGCTCCGACAATAAAGAGTAGCACCAGGACTTCAATCGACATTTTCGACTACCCTTGAGTTAAAAAGCGGTGCTGAGACTGTTCTCTATCAGCAACCCGAGTGCCGAGCAGTATATATGCTTTCAGAAGCTGAAGGCAAGCTCGGATCAGATCCCCGGCCGATACTAACCTGGTGTGCAGGGCAGTTCACCACCCGCTTGTCAACTGGTAGACATAGCCTGCCGTAAGAGAACTGATTAGGCCAAGGCCGATATAGACCGCGAAGACCGGCCGCCTGACCAGGGCAAAGACCGCCAGCGCCGCCGGAATCGAAGAGACCGCGCCGGCGGTCATAAAGGCCATCGCCGCCCCCGGCATCATCCCTAGGTTGAGCAGGCCGGCAATCAGCGGGATGGCGGCATAGCCGTTCATATAGGCCGGTACCCCGACAATTACCGCCAGCGGTATCGCCAGGGCGTTGCCCGAGCCAACCAGGTTGGCGACCATCTCCGGCGAGAGGTAGGCGACCATCAGGCTCTCGATAAAAAAGGCGAGAATCATCCACTTGCCCAGGAACAAGCCGTTCTTTTTGAATACGTCGGCAAAGGCTTGCCGCCGCTGTCGACTCTCCCAGAAGCGGGTGACGATGGGGTTTTTCTGTCTTCCAGCAAAGGCAGGCGTCCTGCAGCCGCAGCCGATGGTCTGGCGGAGAGGCTGGCCGAGATAGCCAAGTCTTTCCAGGCTGAGTACGGCAAAGCCGGAAAACAGACCCATGCCGATGGCAATGGCTGTCTTGGCCACGGCAAATTGGTGGCTGATTCCGGCCGCGGTGAGGAGAAACATCTCCGGGGACATGATCGGCGAAGAGATGCAGAAGGCCATCACCGGAGACAGCGGCACTCCGGCGGCGAGCATCGCGGCTATCAGCGGGATCACACCGCAGGAACAGAACGGCGAGAGGGCACCGGCCAGGGAGCCGGTAAAGATGGCCAGCACGGTGCCGCGGGAGAAGGCAGCGGAAATCAGCTGATCCAGCCCGGTTGCCCTGGCATAGGCGGCAAAGAGGATGGCGAGCAGGAAGTAGGGCAGGATACTGAGCACGGCCTTGCCAACAAACTGGCCCGACTGCACCGCCTGGTCGAAGTTGAGCAGGGCGAGTCCGCCGAACAGGGCGAGCAACAACAGGACAACCCGGTCAATCGCCGGCGGTTTCGGGGGTGCTGCTTCGGTGATGGGTTTGATCTCGATCTGCATATCCGCATCTCTTTTTAAAATTCTAGAATAATCGAAATAGTGTTGCCCAAAAAAATCCCTGTTTCATCTCTGCCTCAGAGAATCTTCCTCTCTTTTTCGCCGGCACAGCACTCCCGGGTGAGGAAATCGACAATGGCGTTGATCCGGTCATAATCGACCAGGCAGCGCAGCACGGTGCTTTCCCGCCGCTGCTCGACCAGACCAACGTGGCGCAGGCTGGTGAGGTGATGGGAAAGGGTCGAATTGGGGATGTCCAGTTCCTTCTGGATCTCCCCGACTGTCATGCCGCTCCGCCCGGCCCGGACCAGCAGGCGGACAATACGCAGTCGGGTCTCGTTGCCGAGTTGAGCCAGAAGTCGTGCGGCGTTTGCCGCTTCAAGGTTCATGGCACCAAGGTTAGACCCTGGCGGGAGAGTTGTCAACGGTATTTCTAGAAATGTCGAAAGATTTTCAAAGCACCACTTTCCGGCGCCTTTCCAAGGTAATCTGGCCAAAAAACCACCACCCCGAAAGGGGATGGGAAGAGCCTTAACGAAAGGCGCTTTCCGGCACCTTGCTAAGAAAGACCCGGGTACAGATCAGCACGTTGCGGGGGGAGTCACCGGCCTGGATGCGCAGCAGACCTTCGCGGATGATAATTTTTTTGAGCAGTTCCCTGCCGTTGGCATGGTTGTAATAGATGTCCGAATCGAGGATATCCTTGACGTTTTCCGGTTCGACTTTATCGATTATCAACTGGATGCCGAGATTCAAAAAGGAGTCCCGGATCTGGGGCAACTCGTTTTCCAGGGCAAGCAGACCCTGTTTAGAGACCAGTTCGGCGAGCCTTTTCAACTGGATAACAATCGGGGTGAGGGATTCCTGATCTTCACTGCTGCATGAGGCCTTTGCGGCAAGGGCTAAATCGCGTATCATATTTCCGGTTCCTCGGGGTGTTTTGTTGTACTATCCGAATTGGTTTCTGTCGGGCTCGAGAAGATTCCCCGGGAGGTGTAAACCTCGGTCTTCAGAGTGTCTCCGTCCCAACCGCTAAAGAGAGTGAGCTGATGCCCGTCCTGATCCTCCTGCTGCTGTTCTCTATTGGCCTGCCGGCCGCTGCTGCCACCGAGACCTTTCATCTCCAGCCCTACCAGCGCGGCTTGTCATTGACCGGCTTTACCAGGCCAATCGATGAGCTTACTCTCTCCACCGAAGTCGGCGGTCGCTGTCTCG
>JAZBOD010000385.1:0-14649 GCA_036350955.1 Desulforhopalus sp.
ACGCTCGGCCCAGTAGCCTTCCGGATCGTCTAAAGCCCGCCGGCAGGCCGCCGCCAGGCTTTCCGGATCTCCGACCCAGGCCCTCTCCCGGCCAGCCTGAGGTGGCTCAAAGACCCTCTTTTCGCTCAACAGACTGGTAATTTTATCGTCGCTGCCGCCCATTAATTTCCCCTCCGGTTCCTTGAATGCTCTTCCCGTCGCAAGGCCAGGCCCCCGACACAGTTGCTCCTTGCGGCGCCAGATCGATTCCCCTCCGCGCAACTCCAGGGTGGAATCCTTACCCGCAAACCAAGCGTTTAAGTGCTTTGGTATCAGAATGTTACAATGTAGTGCATTTTCTTTGAAGGTTTTTATCAGCAAAAATGATTCGGCAGAAAACCATATTCCGCCACTCTTTTCACCAAAAAAATCATCACCTCTGCGATGATAAATTGATTGACGGAAAGCACGTTCGATAGATCCCGGGTGGAAAACCCTCTGCTGGCAATGGCACACAAATTCATTGCAAAGCACTTGTTCGATCCCCCCAGCAGGGGGTATAAATACCTTGAGACCGATTGATTTCCTGCAAAAAAATACTAATCAGTCGGTAAAACCACCTAAAATGTTTTTGTCTCCGGTCAAGTTAGCGGCACTGACTGGTGACCGGAGTTGGTATCGCCCTGACCAATGGATATCCTGCACAAAATTGATGCGGCAAGCATTATAGAGGGAATCCCCCATCCGGCAATGATCCTGGACGGTTCCTGGCGGATCGTGTCAATGAACCGGTTGTTCACCGCTCTGACCGGCTATCGGGCAGATGAAGTGTACGGCCTGCCCGGAGAACTGGCCATTCGCTCCAATACCGGCAATCACCGGGGCCAGTTATTTGCCAAAGTATGGCAGGAGGGCGAAGCACTGACGGTCACCGGTGACCTCCTCGATTGCTGCCGGCGCAAAGTTACTATCCGCTACACCATCGCCCCGCTGAATGATCAGGGAGGCCGACGCCGCGGACTGCTGGTGATGGCTGAGGATCTCAGCACCAGCCAGGGTGATTTGCACCATGAGCTGCTGCCCTCCGCTTCGGTGGAATTGATCGGCTACAGCCCCAAAATGCAGGATGTGCTCAAGTTGATCCCGCTGATGGCCCAGACCGACGCCTCGGTGATGATCACCGGAGAAACCGGCACAGGAAAGGATAAAGTCGCTGAAATTATACACAAAAACTCCTCAAGGGCCCGCTACCCTTTTGTCAAGGTCAACTGCGGTGCCCTGCCCGCCGGACTGCTCGAGTCCGAATTGTTCGGCCATGTCAAAGGGGCCTTCACCGGAGCCTCCCGGAACAAACCGGGGATGTTCGAGATGGCCCACCGCGGCACCCTCTTCCTTACCGAGATCGGTGATATGCCCTTGTCACTGCAGGTGAAACTGCTCTCGGTCCTAGATGATCGAACCTTTGTTCCGGTAGGTGGTGAAAACAAGATTGAAGTCGACGTGCGCATCATTGCCGCAACTCACCGTCCTCTGCGAGAGGAGATGCAGAGAACCACCTTTCGGGAAGATCTGTTTTACCGGCTCCATGTCCTTCACGTTCATCTGCCACCCCTGCGGGAACGGGCGGAGGATATCCGCTATCTGATTGACCATTTCCTGGCAAAATTTACCCGTGCTCTTGGCCGACCGCTGGTCGATCTCACCCCGGAGGCAATGCAGGTTCTGCTGCGCTACACCTACCCCGGCAATATCCGCGAGTTACGAAACATCATCGAATATGCGGTAAATATCTGCCGGAAAAAAAGAATCCCCGCTGACTTTCTGCCGCCATACCTTTTTGAGCCTCCTCCGGCCGAGCTCTCCGTCCAGCCAGCAAAAGGTCCACCCCGGGAGAGACAGCAACTGGTGGACCCCGAATTGAGTGACAATGAGCCCCGGGAAGACGGCCTTTTCTCCGGCCGGGAAAGCTGGGAAGAGATCGAATGGCAGATGATTGTCGACACCCTCAAAAAACATCGCGGCAACCGGATGAAGACTGCAGCCAGTCTCGGCTGGGGACGAATGAAACTGTGGCGGAAAATGAAGCACCATCGCCTTATTTAGTACCATAGAAATTCCCTCTTGGCTTTTTGAGAGGGAATTTCGTGATGGTACTTATCCCCTTTGCTCTGGGAGGTGGGTTAGTACCATAGAAATTCCCTCTTGGTCCTTTAAGAGGCAATTTCGTGATGGTACTTATCCCCGCTGCTGTTGGCGGGGGACATCGCCCGTAGGTTGCTGGCATCAGCCCGTATTAAACAGGGAGAATCGACCAATGCGCCGTAAACTGCTCATTGTCCTGCAGGGTGATTTTGTCGCCCAGCGTTTTGATTTGGCAACGGAACTGCTCATCGCTGATATAGACCGGGGAAAACTCCTCGGCAGCCCGAAAACGATCATCCTGGAGCGCCCAGGTGAAGAAGAACTCTGCCAGATGATCATCCGCAGCGAAATCAACGAAGTGATCTGCGGGGGGATTGAAGAGACGCCCTACAATTTTCTCGTTTGGAAAAAGGTGCAGGTCATTGACTCGGTGATCGGCAGTTGGCAGGCGGCGCTGGACAGAGCCGCAGCCGGCGACCTGCAGCCAAGGGAGATCCTGCCCGACTGTGCCGGGTTGAAACTATAACAAAAGGATGCCTCGGTATTCCCTCCGTTCTCTCCGCCAAACCACAAAATCGTCCGAGACTATCCAGAAGTTATCCTCTCCCCGGTTTGACAATGATCAGCAGGTGCTTATTTTGCCATGATAGTATTCGGTTGCCGGTGGTGCAGGCCTATCTCAGGTAAACTTTCAACGACAGGAGGCTTCTATGAAGGGTGACACGATTGCTCAGGAGTTCAATTCGATGGTCTGGGTACGCGACAAGGAAGGCAAGGAGTACGCCTGCTATATTAACGATATTAAAGGGCTGAAAAAAAAGGAAGACCTCACCGAAGAAGAGAAGGCCAAGTGTCTCGATTTGAGCACGGTACTCGGTGACAGCTGGTAACAGCGATTTGCCAAAAGGCACAAAAAATACCCGTTGGCTGACCAGCCAACGGGTATTTTTATTTTATTTTGCGGCGACTTTTTGTCGAAATGGCTATGATAAGCGCAAATGTGGGGCTGTAGCTCAGCTGGGAGAGCGACGCGTTCGCAATGCGTAGGTCAGGGGTTCGATCCCCCTCAGCTCCACCATCAGACCATCCAAAGCCGTCCAGCAAGGTCTACCAAACCCGCATCCTGCAAAGGATTGCGGTTTTTTTGATGTCATATGGTGTCCAGCAAGATAGGATAATATCTGTGAACTTTAGGGGTATTTTTAGGGGTACGGCGGTGTACCCCCAACACCAGTAATCTGCGGGGATTCTCAGTTGATCGCAGTTATACCTTGAATCGTTTCACCATGTCGCTTAACTCCCGTGCATGCTGATTGAGTGATTCGGCACTGGTGTTTATCCTGGCACTGCTGCTCGACATCTCTACCGCCGCCCGGGTAACCTCAGCGATATCGCGAGAAATTTCCGAAGAAACCACCGAACTCTGAGCTATGCTTTCGGTACCTTCCTCAAGGCCCCTGGCCGCCTGAATAACGTTACCGGCGATCTCGTTGGTGGTGACGCTCTGCTCTTCGACGGCGGTTGCGATGGTCGAAACGACCTCATTGACCAGGTTGACAATCTGGGTAATACAGCCGATCTCCGTCACCGTGCCCTTGGTGCTTTGTTGAATGCTCTCCACCCGGGTTTTGATTTCGCCTGTGGCGGCGGCGGTCTGCCTGGCCAGTTCTTTAATTTCATTGGCGACTACGGCAAATCCCTTACCTGCTTCCCCGGCGCGAGCCGCCTCGATGGTCGCATTGAGAGCGAGCAGGTTTACCTGCTCGGATATTTCGGTGATTGTCTCGATGACCTTGCCAATTTCTTCGGCGGCTTTGCCAAGGTCGGTGACCTGCGTTGAGGCCCGACCGGCCTGGCCAACGGCTTCACCGGCGATACTTCGAGCTTTCTCTGTGTTTAAAGCGATTTCCTTGATGGTGGCTGTCATTTCCTCTGCGGCTGAGGCCACCATGCTGACATTGGTGGCCGCCTCTTCCATGGCGGCAGCAACGCTGTTCATGTTGCTGCTCATTTCTTCGGAGGCCACGGCCACCATCTGGGCTTTTTCGGATGCCTGGTCGGCACCAACCTTCATCTGCCCTGAAACCTCCTTCAACTCTAAAGATGCATCATCAACCTGACGGGCGTTGTTGGTCACCGAGCCAATGATGGTCTGGATATTTTCTACAAAGGCATTGAACCACTTGGCCATTTCCCCGATCTCATCCTTGCTTTCAACGATCAGCCTTCCAGTCAGGTCACCATCGCCCTGAGCAATGTCTTTGAGCATCTCACCGGCGCGGACAATCGGCCGGGCGATTCGGCGGCTGACCAGGACAACCATGATAGCGGTTATCCCGAGGAGAATGGCCAGAGTGAAGATCAGGATATTTCTCTGGGTCGAGATGGCTGAGGTGATCTCGGCCTCCTTGGCAGCGACGGCTCGGTCGACATCGTCGAGATAAATGCCGGTACCGACAACCCATCCCCATGGTTCGAAAAGCTTGACATAAGAGAGTTTTGCTACAGGTTCTTCCTGACCGGGAAAGGGCCACAGGTAGTCGACGAAACCTTCACCTTTTTCCCGGCATACTTTGACGAACTCCATAAACAGCCGTTTGCCGTTGGGGTCCTGGTTCTCTGACAGATTCTTACCATCAAGGGAGGGGTTTATTGGGTGCATGATCATCGTCGGAGTCATGTCGTTGATCCAAAAGTAGTCTTCTCCGCTGGCACCATAACGCATTTTGGCGATGGCCATTTTTGCATCGTCCATAAAACGCTGTTCGGCTGCTTCAAGGTAGACACCGGTACCGATGACCCAATTCCAGGGTTTGAACAATTTTACGTAGGAAAGTTTGGCTACCGGCTGGTCATGCCCGGGTTTTGGCCAGAGGTAATCCACCGTACCCTCACCCTTTTCGCGACAGACAGCGACAAATTCCATAAACAGGCGTTTGCCGTTCGGATCCTTGAAGTCGCTGAGGTCCTTGCCGTTAAGGGCTGGATTGGTCGGATGCATAACCATGGTTGGCTGCATATCGTTGATCCACAGATAGTCGCTGTCGTTGTAGCGCATAACGGCAACCAACTCTTTGGCAAGCTGCATCTTTTCATCTTCACTGATATCGGTGCGGGAGTAAATCTTTTCAACCGTGCTAAAGGCTACGTCGACAATGCTTTTCAGTTGTGGGCGATAGGAAGCGGCAACTTTTTCGGGGTCATGGGAATATTCATAGTGCGATTGGATGATGGCATAGGTACTTTGGATCAGATCCTGCAATTTTCCCTTTTTCTCCTCAATCATCATTGAGCGGACAAAGGTTGTCTCTTCGGCTCCTCTTCGGTGAAGAGCGGTAATCGATAAGGCTACGGGGACTATGCCGAAGAGGATGAGTCCTGACATCGAGACCAGGATAATTTTCCGGCTGATCCGCATAGGTGAATTCCTTCATTTAAGTTGAAGAAGCACGGCAAAGAATCGAACCAGACTCAAGCGAATGGGCAGCATGGCAACCCGCTCTGACCGCTTGATTGGAAAAACGTGGCGGTTTTTCCATCCTGTGACAATTCTCAACTTATTGGGAAATTCTATCATACTTGCAGAACCGAAAACAAGCTGGGCGCCCTGAAATCTAAGGAAAGTTGACCAAGGCTGTTGATTTGGGAAACCCAGTGCTCGAGGTAACGGGTCGCCGCCCGGGCAAACCGAGGGCGGCATACACCGCTTTTTTTCATTTGGCGCAATGGCTCGAATTACTCTGCAATGGTCAATCCCTGGGGATCACTGGCAAGGTGAAGCATGGACGGAAGAGGGAGATTCATTGTGTACCTCCTATGGATGGGGCCGTTGGCGGAAAATGTCATGAATGTAATGGGCTGCTTTTGCCTTTAAGTTTCTTGCCTAAGGTTATAAACTGCCCAAAAATTCTTGAAAGGGTGAATAAAAGAAGATAGGTTTTTAAGGATCACTAAATTATTGGAAAAAAGAGCAAAAAATTAGGTTAAATCTGCAATGCGAACTTTGTTCCCTTTTAGGAGAATTATCATATAGTTTCCAAAATGTTCAGATTATAGCCAGTCCTGGGCCGAAGCAGCAGGAGTACAGGAACTAAAACAGGGAGATGGTTTTCTTGAGTCAAGATACATGTATCCTGCCTTTTGTTGCTGTCGTTAACGATAACCCAACCCAACTGGGTATCCTGTGCGGACTGATCCGGCAAGCCGGTTTTAAACCGCAGGCTTTCGGCGGGGCCGAGGTGGCCCTGGCCGGCATGTCCAATGCGGATCCGCCTGCGCTCATCATCACTGACCTCTATATGCCCGGGATCGATGGCTGGCGGTTCTGTCGCTTGCTGCGCTCACCCGAGTACCCTTGCTTTAATCAGGTCCCCATACTTGTCGTCTCGGCCACCTTTGCCGGTGAAGAGCCTGAACGTATCTCTGTCGACCTGGGTGTGGAGGCTTTCCTCTCCATGCCGGTCAATCCAACGGACTTTATCGCCCAGATCAAGGCGATCGTTGACGGAGGACATCGGTCTCCTCCCCGGCGCGTCCTCATCCTTGAGGACAATCCAGTGCTTGCCGATCTGCTTGGCATGGCCTTTAATGCCAGGGGCTACGAGACCGATGCGGTGATGAACATTGCCGAGGCGAATGAGGCCTTTTCCCGGAGCCAATACCATGTAGCGGTGCTCGACTATTACCTGCCCGACGGTCAAGGTGACAGCCTGCTGCTACGAATCCGCGCCGAACATCCTGATTGTGTCTGCATCATGATGACCACCGATCCGAATCCGCAATTGGCGCTTGACTGGATGAAACAGGGGGCTGCGGCCTATGTGCGTAAGCCTTTTGAACCGAAATATCTTCTTGAACTTTGCGGACGTGCCCGGCGGGAACGATCACTGCTGCGTGTGGAGGAGTTGCTCGAGTTCAGAACAAGGCAACTGCGTGAAAGCGAAAATCAGCACCGAGAATTCACCGATACCCTTCCAATTGGGGTGTTTGAGGCTGACGACCGAGGAACTCTCCTGTTTGTCAACCGTTGTGCCTTTACCATGTTCGGGGTCAATCCCGACGACTTTTCTCCAGGCAGTCTCGATTTCTGGCAGATGATTGCCCCCTCGGATATCGTTCGTGCGCGGGCAAATTTTGGCCGTGCGCTTGCTTCTGACCATTCACCACCAGTCGAATACCTCGGGCAGGGCCAAAATGGACAGATTTTTCCCGTTCTGGTTCAGTCACAGCGGATTCTGCGCCAGGGTGCTCCTGTCCGGATTCGTGGTATCTTGATGGATATCTCCGAACGGAAACGGGCCGAAAATGAGTTGGCCCAGTCGCAGCGCATGCTTCGCAAGAGTATCGAGGGAGCGACGCGCGCAGCCGATAGCCTCCGGCAGAGAGTCGATGAACTGGCCGCGCTCAACGCTTTGAGCAGGTCGATCAACACCTCCCTTTCCCTTACCCAGACCGTGTCCGCGGCGCTCGAGGGGATCTTGAAGGCCATCCAGCCCGACCTGGCTTTTTTGTTTCTGCGCGAGGGGGACCGCCTGGTGCTGTTGGGCTTGCTGCCGGAAGCCAGGCGGAAGCGGCTCGGCGAAATCCCGGAACACCGGGTCGGCGAATGCATGTGCGGACTGGCTGTTCGCCAACAGAGGGCGCTTTACTCCCGCGACATCTCCGCGGACTCCCGGTGCACCTGGGAAGAGTGCAAGATGGCCGGCATCCGCTCGTTTGCCGCGCTGCCACTCCGCAGTGGGGCAGAGGAGGTCATCGGAGTCATTGGCCTGGCTTCGGAAACGGAGCGGGATTTCGAACAGCAAGGGAGTTATCTGGAAACGCTTGCCACCCAGGTTTCCATTGCCATGGCCAACTCCAGGCTGCATGAAGACGTCAGGCTTGAGCTGGTTGAGCGGCGACAGGCCGAGGAAGCGCTGCGGGAGAGCCAGGCAACCTTCCGCGATTTATTTGAGAAATCGGCGGATGCCATCCTTCTGATCGACCAAAGTCGGGTGTTCGTCGAATGCAATCAGGCGGCGCTCAACCTGCTCAAGATGTCTCGCAGGGAGTTGCTCAACCGGCCGCCGGTCATGATTTCCCCCGAATTCCAGCCGGACGGCCGCCGTTCCGACGAGGCAGCGCAAGAGATGATCGATCAGGCCTACGATAAGGGCCTGCACCGTTTTGACTGGACCTGCGTCAATTCGGAAGGCGGCGAATTCATCGTCGACGTGTCCCTGATGCCCATCCTCATCAATGGGCAGAACATGCTCCACACCACCTGGAGGGACATCACCGAGCGCAAGCAAGTGGAAACGGAACTGCAAAAGTCGAAATTGATTACAGACAGTATCCCTGTCGGTCTGCACCTGTATCACTTGGAAGAGCTCTCAAACGACCGAACTCTGCGCATGGTTTACGCCAACCCGGCAGCCAAGGCCTTGACCAGCCTCGAACCGGAAGAGGTGGTCGGCAAAACGCTCGACGAAAATTTTCCTGGCCTCCGGGCCCTGGGTATACCCCAACGCTACGCCGAAGTAGTGCGTACTCAGACCGCGATCACCTTCGAAGATATAACCTATGGGGACAACCGGGTTGTGTTGGCATCATTTTCGGTCAGCGCGTTCCCCCTTCCCGGCAACATGGTTGGTATTGCCTTCGAGAACATCACAGAACGGAAGCGGATGGAGGAAGCACTGCGTTTGAGCGAAACAGGTCTTCGTCAACTCTTTCAAGAGTCCCCGCTGTCGACAATGCTCTTTGACAAGGACACCGGCGATCTGGTGGATGTCAATGCTGCAGCCCTCAACGCTTATGGCTGTTCTACACGCGAAGAACTCAGGGGATATGATTTCTGGTGCGATCCCCCCTATTCTTTCGCCGATGCCCTGGTATGGAACCGAAAGGCTTCGGAGGAGGGTTCTCAGCAATTTCAATGGCTGTCACAAAAAAAATCGGGTGAATTTTTCTGGGAGGATGTCTTTCTGAGAAGGCTCGATATCCAGGGACAACCAAGGATCATCGCTGTTTCTGTAGACATTACCGAACGAAAGCGCATTGAAGAAGAGAGGAGAAAACTCCAAACCCAGCTTAATCATGCCCAGAAGATGGAATCCGTGGGCCGGCTGGCCGGCGGAGTGGCCCATGATTTTAACAACATGCTCGGGGTGATTTTGGGCTATACGGAAATGTCCCTGAACAAGACGGAGCCATCCCACCCCCTCTTTGGCCATCTGCAGAAGATCCACAAGGCCGCCGAGCGCTCGGCCACCCTGACGGGGCAACTGCTCGCCTTCGCTCGCAAGCAAACCGTGGCCCCGAAGGTGCTCGACCTTAACAAGACCGTGGAGGGGATGCTCCAGATGCTGCGGCGACTCATCGGCGAAGACATCAACCTGGCCTGGCGGCCAGGGCGCGCTCTTTATCCCGTCTTTGTCGACCCCTCGCAGGTGGACCAGATCCTGGCCAACCTGTGCGTCAACGCCCGGGATGCCATTGCCGATACCGGTAAGGTCACCATCGAGACGGGCAACGTCTCGTTTGATGAAGCGTATACTACCAACCACGCCGGTTTTGTTCCCGGCGAGTTTGTCATGCTGGCCGTGAGCGACAACGGCTGCGGCATGGACGGCGAAACCCTCGGCCATATCTTCGAGCCCTTCTTTACCACCAAGGAGCCTGGCAAGGGCACCGGCCTTGGCCTGGCCATGGTCTACGGCATCGTCAAGCAGAACAACGGCTTCATCAACGTCTACAGCGAACCGGATCACGGGACGACGTTCAAGATTTCCCTGCCACAACACGCGACCAAGGCATTCCCCCGGACCGAACCGAAACAGGCCCAGGCCGCGGTGACGGGATGCGAGACCATCCTACTGGTGGAAGACGAGCTGGACATTCTGAAGATGAGCACCATGATGCTGGAAGAAATGGGCTATACCGTGATCGCAGCCGGAACACCGGGAGAGGCCATCCACCTGGCTCGGGAGCACCAGGGTCGGATCGACCTGCTGATGACCGACGTGGTCATGCCGGAGATGAACGGCCGCGACCTGGCCGGTAACATCATGTCCATTTATCCCGATATCAAGCGCTTGTTCATGTCGGGTTACACCGCCAATGTCATCGCCCACCACGGTGTGCTGGACGAAGGAATAAACTTCATCCAGAAACCGTTCTCGATGAAAGACTTGGGAGGGAAGCTGCGCGAGGCCCTGGAGAGCTGACAACCGATGATGTGCAGATTTGACATTACCAAATCAAACATCTCTAATTTCTTTTACTTCTGAATCGGTATCTTACTACCGTATCCAGAAAAATGGTTCGTCCTCAGAGTCTAACAACATAAGTGCAATCTACGATTTGAGCCTATCTTTGTAAGCTCTTCTTTGCAGTTGCTCCATGTCTGATCAATTCTCTGATTTTAAACCCCTCCCATGTCAATAAGCTCAACCTCGAGAGGATTTCGCAGGTCAATTCTTGCCATGGCAGATTTATGGCTACTCAAGGGATAACCACAACAAGTTTCTACCCCAAAATGTTTTGCAACCGGTGATCAAGATTCTTTGAGCACCAGAAAAGGTTTCGGCCATCGTGGTCTAATGCCTGTTTTTTTGCGACCTTCAGTTATTTGCAATAGCCGAGGGTATAGGATAGCATTAGCGGATCAGGTTGTTTTTCCCTGGAGATGCCTTTATTACTCCGATTTTCATAAAATGCGGTTGCTTGCCACCCGGAACTGATGAGAGGGGAGTATATGGTGAAGCGAAGCCCTGCTGAATATTTGCTGCTCTTTACCCTCCTCGCTGTGCTGCTTGCTCCACGTAATGCCGCAGCCGTTCCTCCACAGGATATTCTCATCGTCCACTCCTACCACCAGAGCTTCCTCTGGACAGACAACCTCATGGCAGGGATGCTGGACGTGCTTCAAAAAGAAGCCCCTGGTGCACAGATCCATGTCGAATACCTCGATGCCAAACGCTACCCCCTTGAGACATTCGGTCCTCTCTTGATCGAAACCCTGAGTCGTAAAACCTCAAGGCTTAAGCCAAAGGTCATCGTGGTTTCAGATGACGCCGCTTTCGATCTCATGCTGAGCCTTCGTAACGAGCTTTTTCCTGGAGTTCCGCTGGTCTTTTGCGGCGTGAACAATTTCAAGGATGAGCGCCTTGACGGCCAGACGGAAGTGACTGGGGTGGTTGAGGACTTTGACATCAAGAGCACCATCGATGTCATCCTCACTCTGCACAGGCAGGCCACCCATCTTACGGTGACCAGTGACTCCACCGAGACAGGAACGGCTAATCGTGAGCGGTTCAGGCAGGTCGCTCCCGTTTTTGCCGATCGTTTGACGTTTTTGGAACTGCACGATCTGTCCACGGAGGAACTCCTTGGCAAACTCGCAAAGCTACCGCCGGAAACCATCATCCTCAACCTGTCCTTTTTCCGTGACAGGCTGGGGCAAAGCTACTCTACCCAGGATGGCAACAAACTGATCGCCGCTCATGCCGGGCGTGCCATATATTCCTGCTGGGATTTCTATCTTGTAGGCGACGTCGTGGGCGGGTATGTGACCAGTGGACGCCAGCAGGGAGGGGCGGCAGCCTCTATGGCCGCAGCGATCCTGAAAGGAATTCGAGCAAACGATATTCCCATCTTACGCACCAGTCCCAATCTGTACATGTTCGACTACAATGTGATGGCACGCTTCGGGATCAAAGAGTCCGTCCTTCCCAGGGGGAGTGTTATCCTCAATAAACAATTGTCAATATGGGAGCAGTACTGGCGATGGCTCCTTGGTATAGCAGTGTTCTGTGGCTTGCAAACGGTTCTTATCTTTTCATTGTTACACCACCGGAGGATGTATAGAAAGGCAACGGCTACCCTGTCTGCAAGTGAGTCCAAGTACCGCCTTCTTGTGGAACAGCAGACAGACATGGTGGTCAAGGTGGATACCGCCGGGCGGTTTCTCTACGTCAGCCCCTCATACTGCAAAGTTTTCGGCAAACGTGAAGACGATCTCCTCGGCAAAACCTTTATGCCCTTGGTTCATGAGGAAGACCGTCCCACCACGGAAGCAGCCATACGCAGTCTTTTCTCGCCCCCGCACACGGCCTACATCGAGCAGCGGGCCTTGACATCCGACGGCTGGCGATGGTTGGCCTGGAAGGATACCGCCATCCTTGGCCTAGATGGACAGATTGAAGAGATTATCGGTGTCGGCAGCGATATCACCGAGCGCAAGCAGGCCGAAGAACAACTTCTAAAAAGCGAGGGTAAATACCGTAATATTTTTGAAAATGTGCAGGATGTTTATTATGAAACATCCCTTGATGGTTTGCTTCTGGAGATCAGCCCCTCCATTGAGGCGATTTCTAGTGGCCAATATCTTCAGGCCGACCTTATCGGTCGGCAGGTGCTCGATTTTTATAATAACGTGGAAGATCGAGACAGGATGAATACAAAATTGCTGGAAACCGGCAGCGTCTCGGATTTTGAAATTTCGCTCCGCAACAGGGACGGTTCTCTGGTACCCTGTTCAATTTCCGCCAAATTATGGCGGGATGATCAGGGAAATCCGGTCAAAATCATCGGCACCATGCGCGACATCACCGATCGAAAACGAGCTGAAAAAGAAAGGGAAAAACTCCAGGAACAACTCAATCAAGCACAGAAAATGGAATCCGTAGGTCGCCTCGCCGGCGGAATAGCCCACGACTTTAACAACATGCTCGGGGTTATTCTCGGCCATACCGAGATGGCCCTAAACCATATAGATCCTGCGGTTCCACTATATGCCAGCCTACAGGCTGTGCAGCAGGCCGGTCAACGTTCGGCCGCCTTGATCCGGCAATTGCTCGCCTTTGCCCGCAAGCAGACCATTGCCCCCAAAGTCATCGACATAAACGAGACTGTGGCGGGGATGCTCAATATGCTCCGCCGGTTGATCGGTGAGGATATTGACCTGCTCTGGCAACCAGGGGAAAACCTCCCTCCAGTCAAGGTCGATCCCGCTCAGATCGACCAACTCCTCGCCAACCTCTGCGTCAACGCCCGGGATGCTATTGCCGGACATGGTAAAATCACCATCGAGACAGATACCAAAATCTTTGACGCGGCCTATTGTGCCGACCACCTTGGATTTCTGCCTGGAGAATTCATTCTGGTTACGGTGAGTGACAACGGTTGTGGCATGGACCAATACATACTGAACCAAATCTTTGAACCCTTTTTCACCACCAAGGAACAGGGCAAGGGCACCGGCCTGGGGCTGGCCTCAGTTTTTGGCATGGTAAGGCAGAATAATGGGTTTATCGACGTCTATAGTGAACCGGGTCAGGGTACGACCTTTAGGATCTATCTGCCAGCATATGCGAAAAAAACAGACGAGCCGGTGGAAAAGGCACCAGAGTTGCCAGCCGAACACGGCCACGAGACCATCCTCCTGGTGGAAGACGAATCGGCAATTTTGCAGATGACCACGATGATGTTAACTAGGTTGGGCTATACCGTGGTGGCCGCTGCCAGCCCCGGCCAGGCGATCCGTCAGGCTCATGAATATCGTGGACAGATCGACTTATTGATGACTGACGTGGTGATGCCGGAGATGAATGGCCGGGAGTTAGCCTCAAACCTGCTCTCCCACTACCCGGATCTTAAGTGCCTGTACATGTCCGGCTACACCGCTGACATCATCGCCCACCACGGTGTGCTAGACGAAGGCGTGCACTTCATCCAAAAACCGTTCTCGATGAAAGACCTGGGGAGGACGCTTCGCGAGACCCTGGAGAGTTGACATTACCAACTCAAACATATCTACTTTCTTTTACTTCTGAATCAGTGCCTTACTACTATTCCAGGAAGTTACGCAGTTTTTGAAGCCTAGCAACAAAGTCGGATTTGAGAGATACGCTTCTCCATGACCTCTTTGGTAAGTTCTTCTTTGCAGTTGCTCATTTTTTAGACAAAGCAAACCTTAACCGGTGGTCCGAATTCTAGGTACCGTCTCTGTGGAAGCCTCCCGTCAACAGGTTATGACTGGCTGAAAGGTTATGTTTACTAATGGTTTTAAGGCAATGCTGAGAACCTGATCAATTACCACCAGCGGGTAAATAAGATTGCTCCTGGGCTTGCCCTAATAAACTGGATAGAATCACCCGAATTGCCGAGAAAAAACACCTGCAAGAGGTTTGGGAAGAAAAAAGAGAGAAAACTTTACCGGCGGAATCAAATCAACAAAAATTGATTGTTCCGCAATACAGGCTCGTTTTTGTCGAAAATCGTGTACCCACGAGGAGGACTGCAGGATGGGCTATTCTGCTTTTTACACACCTGAATACATTCACCTGACCAACACAGACCTCTTCCTCTTCGGCTCGCGAGCCCTGAAGGACTGCCAACAACCCCATCCATAGGCGTAGCCGTTTTCGGTGGAAAGAATTCCCTTTTTTCCAGGAGGTGTCATGAACAGAAGCGGCAGAAGGCCTTCCAGTCAGGCGACGGTGAGATTTTTATCAGCGTGGCTGTGGGGCATTCCGGTAGTCTTGC
>JAZBOD010000386.1:0-7528 GCA_036350955.1 Desulforhopalus sp.
AATGCTCCGCTCCTCCGGCACCCGCACGGTCAATTTAAGGAGTTTTGCTGATTTCTTCACTGTGGTGGCGTTGATAATCTCCGCTACCCGCAGGTCGACCTGCTGAAAATGAGCCAGACCAATCAGGGCATCGGCAGTGACCGTCCCCTCTCTGGCCGGCTTACCAACACCGCCTCGATCGGCGACCGATGGCCGCGGCAAAATCCGCTCAAGCCTGGGGAAGAGATTGTCGATCTCCACCAGGTTTTCTCCAGCTATCAGCCTTCCCCACACCCCACCCTCCTCCAGGGAAGAGACCCGGGGGTCATCGTCGGCCAATCCCAGGCCATGGGCCATTTTTGCGGCACTCCCAGGCATCACCGGACGAAGAACCAGAGCAAGTATCCGGAGGGCTTCCAATGAGTTGTAAAGAACCCGATCAAGCTGCGCCGCTTTTTCCGGCTCGGCGGCAAGAACCCAGGGTTCATTTTCGACGATGGAACGGTTTGTCAGTCCAACGTATTCCCAGACCGCCTGGAGAGCAAGATGAAAACGAAAGTTGGCCATCTGAATCCGATACTCGCCAATCATTTTCACCGCAGCCCGGGCAAGCTGACAATCGACATCAACCCCCTGCGGATCGGGTATCCGGCCCTGGCGGTACTTACGCACCATCGCCGTGGTTCGGCTGTAAAGGTTGCCAAGATCGTTCGCCAGGTCGGCATTGTAACGCATGACAATCGCTTCGGCGGAAAAGGACGAATCAAGGCCGAAAGACATCTCCCTCAGGGTAAAATACCTCAGGGTATCCGCGCCATACTCCGCAACCAGTTCGGCTGGCCGAACGACATTGCCTATACTTTTCGACATCTTGGTATCATCAACGTTCCAGTAGCCGTGGACATGAAGCCGCTGGTAGAGCGGCTGGCCCATGGCCAGCAGCATCGTTGGCCAGTAGATCGCGTGGGGCTTAAGGATATCCTTGGCGATCAGATGCTCTGCCACCGCCCAGTATTCCCTGAAATCGTCACCGTCCGGGTAGCCAATACCCGTGAGGTAGTTGATCAGCGCATCAAACCAGACATAGGTCACAAAGGAGTGGTCAAACGGCAGCTCAATTCCCCAGTCCAAACGGGATTTGGGCCGGGAAATACAGAGATCTTCCAGAGGTTCACCCAGAAAGGAGAGTACTTCGTTACGGTAGCGCTCAGGGGTTATGAATTCGGGATGCGCACGGATGTGGTCGATAAGCTGCTGCTGGTATCTCGACATCTTAAAAAAATAGTTCTTCTCGGCGATCTCCTGTGGGGCTTTCAGGTGGTCTGGGCAGTTGCCGTCAACCAACTCCTTTTCGGTGAGATACCGTTCACAACCCTGGCAGTAGAGCCCGGTATATTCACCAAAATAGATATCTCCCCGATCGTAGACCCGTTGCAGAATCTGTTGCACAACCGCAATGTGCCGAGGGTCGGTTGTCCGGATAAAATGGTCCGGCTCCACCTCGAGCAGCGGCCAGGTGTTCCGGAACAGGGCACTGATCCGGTCGACATATTCCCGGGGCGGCATCTGCTCATTTTCCGCGGCCTTGACGATCTTGTCGCCATGTTCATCGGTCCCGGTTTGAAAACGTACCCGATCACCACAAAGCCTGCGAAACCGGCTGTAGGTATCGGCGACAATGGTCGTGTAGGCATGGCCGAGATGGGGCTGAGCGTTAACGTAGTAGATCGGAGTCGTGATATAAGTGGTCATAGCTGCCTGACTGACTAAGGAGAACGGCGGGAGGTCTATTCCGGTAATGTGATGAAGCTAGTCGCTTTTTTCTCGCTTGCGCTCCGGGCCATCCCTTTTGACCGGCTGAAACGACTGCCACTGCTGCCTGGAAAGAATTCGTTCTTCCCCGGCACTGGTCTCAACCACAACAGCCTCCTGCAGGGGAATCTGCCGCTTGACGAGAAAACGTTCATTGCCGATGGTAATGCGTTTACCCGACTTTGGCATGTTTTTTCTTTTTTTCCGGTAGGTCTCGTATTCGTAAGTGAGACAACAGAGCAGTCGGTTGCACACCCCGGAAATCTTCGCCGGGTTCAGTGGCAGATCCTGCTCTTTGGCCATTTTGATCGAGACAGAATCAAAATTTTGAATAAACGAAGAGCAGCAGAGTTCTCGGCCACAAGTGCCTATTCCGCCAATCATCTTCGTCTCATGACGCACTCCTACCTGACGCATCTCGACCCTGGTTCGAAATTCCTGGACAAGATCCTTGACCAAGGCACGAAAATCGACCCGGCTGTCGGCGGTAAAATAGAAAATCATCTTGCTGCCGTTGAAGTAGCGCTCCACCCGTACCAGACGCATGCTGAGTCGATGCCGACCGATCAAACTGCTGCAGATGGTAAAAGCCCGCTCCTCAGCCTCACAGAGACCACGATATTTGTCAATTTCTCCGGGTTCCGCCAGACGCTCGATGGTCAACCCCGCCCGCCGTTTTTCACCATGACAGCGAAATATCGGCGAATAACCTGTAATTTCCGCCGGTTCCGCGCCGTGCTCGGTACCCACCATCACCATGGTATGGGGGACGAGTTCAGGGAGAGTGCTGACCGCAGTAGCCAGCTGGCCATCACGGCGAAAACGGATGCGGTAAAAAATTTCCAGCTCCCCGCTTTTCTCATCGGTTTGGTCACGGGGAAGTTCATCTGCACATGCTGCCATTGAGCGTATCCTTTCGGGGAGTATTCGCCTTGACGGGCCTTACTGCAGGGTAAAGAGCAGTACTTCACACACCAGGGCACGGTTACAGTTGCGGGCCAGCTGTCGCTCTGCCTGATCAACCGCCTGCAATCTAGCAAAAAGTTCGCCGGAACTCCAGCTTTTCATCGGTTGCGGCGAATACCGCCCGAGCTCTTTCTCCTGCGGTGCCTCAAGCAGCTGATCCCGAAGCCAGATGCGCAGCAGCCCGAGGAAAGGCACGAGATCCTCTTTGAGCTCCGCCATCTCCTCGGCAAAAGCGAGCACCGTCACCACATCAAGATCCGGGTTCTCTTCTCGAGTACCGAGATAGGCCACCACCCGGTTCCAGACCTCAACCATATCCTGGCGGTGGAAAAGCAAGGCCCGACCGGGGCTCCCCTCGGCAAGTCGGGCAAGAAGCAGCGCCTCCCTCTGCTCAATACCGTGACGGATCAGGATGGTGAGGGTATCTTTCTGAGAAAGCGGCGTGAACGGCACCACCTGGCATCTGGAGGTCAGGGTCGGCAGAATTGCCCGCGAAGAGTCGGCAGTGAGAATCAGCAGGTTGTTCTCCGGCGGTTCTTCAAGGGTTTTCAAAAGACTGTTGGCCGCCTCCCGGCGCATGCTCTCCGCCTCCTCAAGCACCACCACCCGGCGCGGTGACTCGTAGGGGGGGTAGTGCAGCTCCCGGCTGATTTTCCTGATCTGATCGATCTTCAAAACGCCTTTTTCCGGGCGGACTACCACAAAATCAGGGTGGTTCATCGACAACATCTTCCGGCAGGAGGGACAGCTTGTGCAGGCACCCGTCCCGGTGTTCTCCTGGCAGTTGAGCACCGCCGCCAGCCCCCGGGCGAAAAGCCTCTTGCCAACTCCGGCCGGCCCTTTAAAAAGATAGGCATGGGGGACCCTCTCGCTGGCAAGAGAGCGGAGCAGCAGACCTTTCGCTTTTTCCTGGCCGAGGAGCTGGGTAAAACAGAGTTCGGCTACATCTGTCATCAGTGGAAGACCTCCTGCCGGCCATGATGGTTAAGGATCAAGAGATGCAGCCGTTCAAGAAGAGCATCAATTACGTCAACAATCTGCATCGCAGCCTGAGCAGTCGAGAGGAAACCGTTGAACACTTCCGCGGAAGAGCGAAGTATACCGGGTTCCTGGACAAATTACCCCTACAATATAAAAAAGCTCTGCCGGCAGTCGCCCCCCGCCACCTGGCGGTGCTGTCCACGACATTTTCCTGCTTGCCGATTTATGCGGAGTGTGGAACTATGGCGCGCTGTACTGTTGCTCTGGCGGAGAATCCTCCGCCCTCAGCCCATCTGCCTCTCCTGGGAGTATTTTTGCATGCAAAAGCTTATGATCATTTCTGTAATGTCCAAGGACCGTCCCGGCATTATTGCCGAAATTACCGGAGCCATCTACCGCCTGGGCGGCGATGTCGCCGACCTCAACCAAACGGTACTTTGCGGTTACCTGACCATGATCCTCAGCGCCTCGTTCGCCCCGGAGGTCACCAAAGAGGACCTCCTCGCCGCTATTTCACATATCAAGACCGAATGCCGCTTCGAGGTCTCGATCAAAGAGCCCGGCAGCGATGGGGCAATGGCACTGCCCCCTCCCGAGGAAACCTACATTCTCACCGTCCAGGGACCAAACAAGACAGGGATCGTCCACGGCATCAGCCAGTTCTGCTATAGCCATAACATCAATATCCTCGACCTGGCAACCAGTCTGCGCAACGACCAGTACACCATGGCCCTGCAACTCGACCTGCACGGCTGCGCGGATTCCATCGATTCATTACAGAAAGAGCTTGAGCTGTATGCCGAAAAGGCCAATCTACGGGTGATGATTCAGCACAACGACATCTTCCAGGTCACCAATGAAGTGACCCTGCACTGATTGCTAACCACCCAGCCACCACAGGTGGGAAGAGAGAGGAGAAACCAGCACCATGTTACGTTCAGACCAGATTCTCGCCACAGTCGAGATGATTCAGAAGGAAAATCTCGATGTCCGGACAGTGACCATGGGGATCAACCTGCTTGACACCCGAGGTGGCGACATCGACACCACCTGCCAGAAGATCACCGACAGGATTGAGAAGGTTGCCGGCAACTTTGTCCCGACCTGCGAGGCGATGAGCCGAAAGTACGGGATACCGGTGGTCAATAAACGGATCGCTGTAACGCCGATCGCCTTTGTCGGGGCCGGTTTCTACCGCGACGATTTTGTGCGCATCGCCCAGACCCTCGACAGGGCGGCGAGCAGCGTCGGCGTTGATATCCTCGGCGGATTTTCCGCCCAGGTGGAAAAGGGGATGACCGCCACCGACCACGAGTTCATCGCATCTATCCCCGAGGCCCTGGCGGTGACCGAAAAGGTCTGCGCCTCGATCAATATTGCCACCACCGAAAAGGGCATCAATATGGACGCCCTGGCGATGATGGGTCAGACAGTCAAGGATCTGGCCGAACGAAGCGCCGACCAAGGCGGTTTCGGCGCCGCCAAGTTCGTGGTGTTCTGCAATCAGCCCGGCGACAACCCGTTCATGGCCGGGGCGATTCATGGCCTTGAGGAAGCCGATGCGGTGCTCAACGTTGGTGTCAGTGGCCCGGGCGTAGTTGCCCGGGCCCTGGAGCGGCTCATCAGCACCCACCCGGTCGCCGGCACTCTGCGTCTTGACGAACTGGCTGAAGAGATCAAACAGACCACCTTCCGGGTCACCCGCTGCGGCGAGTTGATCGGCAGAGCTGTCTCCAGTTCCCTGGGAATCGAATTTGGCGTAGTCGATCTCTCCCTCGCGCCAACCCCGACTATCGGCGACAGCGTCGGCGAAATTTTCCGGATTCTCGGGGTTGACGCCATCGGCGCACCAGGAAGCACGGCAATCCTTGCCATGCTCAACGATGCCGTGAAAAAGGGCGGGGTCTTTGCCAGTAAAACCGTTGGTGGGCTCAGCGGGGCCTTTATCCCGGTGATGGAGGATGCCCTGCTTGCCGAAGCGGTGGGCGATGGCTCCCTCTGTCTGGAAAAACTGGAAGCGATGACCGCGGTCTGTTCGGTCGGTCTCGACATGGTAGCCATCCCCGGTTCAGTCGACGCCGACACCATCGCCGCGATCATCGCCGACGAAATGGCTCTCGGGGTAATCAACGGTAAAACCACCGCCGTCCGCCTCATCCCCGTCCCAGGCAAAGAGGCCGGCGACCATGTCAGCTTTGGCGGGCTTTTCGGAGCCAGCCCGATCATGCCGGTACGAAACGTCGGCAAATCGAGCCGGTTCATCGCCTGGGGCGGAAGAATGCCGGCTCCCCTGCACAGCTTCAAAAATTAGCACCATTGGCAAAACGATCTTTTTGCAAATGGCTCATTGGAATCTGAGATTTTACCCTCCGGCCGCTGCCGCAGCAGCGGCCTCCTGCAGACGAGCGCGCAGGTACTCGCCGAGGACCGGGTCATCCTCCGCCATATCAAAGCAGTAGCCGTCACTCCCGGCAAGGCCACCGGGGATGACCTCTCCCCGCCCATCCGGATCACTGATCATGTCACCATAGAAGCAGACCGACAGCCACCGCTGCTGTGGGTCATCGTCAATCACATCGACGATGGCAAAGAGCGGCCGTTCGTTCTGAAGGCGATGGCGTGGCCGAAGCGAGTAACTCACCCCCGGCCTGCCGACAAAGCTTAGCGAAACCCCCTCCATCACTTCAAGTTCCTTATAAAAAGTGACAAACCACTCCCTGAGCGGCTCTCCCGCACCAGGCCAACCAGCCAGAAATTCTGCAATCTCCTGCTCAGTGTTCTCCACCATCTCTGCCTCCTGAATCAATAACCAATCAGTTTTCCGAGGAGAAATTCCCTCGACCGCCTGCCTCCTTCGGCCTATAGTGTAGGGCAAATTCTCATTTCGGCAACTCTTTTCCCCGGCAAACCATGCAACTGATCATCTCCCCCGCCAAAACCCAACAGTTCAACGGTCGGGACTTCGCCCATTTCTCTCAACCCTCCTGCCTCAACCAGGCAGCGCAACTCAATTACCGTCTGCAGCGCCTGGATAACCCCGCACTTGCCGCCCTGCTCAAAACCAGCGCCACCCTGACCGCTGCAACCCGGCAACGGATCGAGGCCTTTACCACCCCCTTCTCCCTGAGCAATGCCCGGCAGGCACTCTTCACCTTTCAGGGCGAGGCCTTCAAAGCGATCAGCGCTGACCGCTACAGCGGTGAAGAACTTGCCCACGCCCAAAACCACCTCTTTATTCTTTCGGGGCTGTACGGCATCCTCCGGCCACTTGACCTGATCCAGCCGTACCGACTGGAGATGGCAACGCCACTGCGTATTGGCGACAGCGGCAACCTCTACCAGTTCTGGCGCGAGCGAGTCACCTCTCTTCTCTGCCAGGCACTCGGTGAGGATGGCGTTTGTGTCAACCTCGCCAGCCAGGAATATTTTCGGGTGATCGACCGACACCGACTGGCAAAAGTGGTCACCATCTCTTTCAAACAGGAGGAGAAGGGAATCCTGCGAACCGTCGCAATCCATGCCAAAAGGGCCCGGGGGCTGATGGTCCACCACATGATCAGCCGCCGGCAGACCAGAGCAGAGCAGTTACAGGGTTTCAACCTTGAAGGCTACGCCATCAATGAGACGGAATCGACTGCCGGGGAGTGGGTGTTCAGCCGAAAGGCAGGATACTGAACCGTTTTCCTCGGCCGCCTGAAGAGCACCTGGGCGGCACCGCCCTGCCGGGTCCGGTTTACAAAACCACCTTGAGCAGGAGAAAACCACCGAACAGCAGCAGGATGAAGAGGAT
>JAZBOD010000387.1:0-3130 GCA_036350955.1 Desulforhopalus sp.
CGCTGTTATTGATCGACATTGACTGGTTCAAAGAGGTCAATGATATCCATGGCCACCTGGTCGGCGACCAGGTGCTGAAAGAGTTCTCTGCCATTACCCGGAGGAACCTACGCGATTACGATCTGCTCGCCCGTTACGGCGGGGAGGAGTTCGCAATAATCCTCCCGGGAACCAACCCGGAAGGGGCCCGCATTGTCGCGGAAAAAATCCGCCAACAGGTCCAGGAGCACATTTTCACCCAGGGAGATGCGGGGATCCGGATCACCGTCAGCATCGGCCTGGCAAGTGCCAGGCCGGCCTACGAACCGATAAAAAAATTTGAAATAATCGGCTGGGCGGACCAGGCATTGTACCATGCGAAAGAGAATGGCAGAAACTGCGTCAGTTCCCATTCGCCGGCCCGGAAATTACTCTAAAGCGGAAATCATCTCCTCCAGTTTATCCTTTACGACTGGTTGAAACTTTGCAACTGCCCGGACTGATTGCAAGGCCTAAGGCCATGCCTGGGTGATGATGAGACAGTCCAATCCCGTTTAGCTGCTGTTCGCGGTACGGGCTCGGGCCAAGGAGCGAATCCATTTTTCCAAAGAGATGATCGGAAAAATGGCAAAACTGGCAGCCGCAGTCAGGGCAAGATCTTTGAACGACAGCGCTGCGGTCTGAAACACCTCCTGGAAAAAGGGCAGATAGATGAACAGGGCCTGCAGGACGAGGACAAGGCCAATGCCCCAAAAGACCGTAAGGTTGCTGAACCAGCCGATTTTACCGACATTGTCCTTGAGAGACCGGCAGTGGATCATGTAGAAAATCTGAAAGAAGATCACGAAGGTAACGGCGATGGTCTGGGCCCTGGCCAAGGCGAGATCAGGGGCAACCGCCGCTGCCAGAGTCTGCCGGTAATCCATATCAAAGAGGGTGATGGTGCCGGTGGTCATCAGGATGGAAACCGCCACCACCCTAAAGACCACAAAGCTGTTGAACAGCGGGGCATCGGGTTTGCGTGGCGGCCGGCTCATGATATCCGGTTCCTTGACCTCAAAGGCAAGCGGCAGGGCCAAGGCCACGGCCGCCACCAAGTTGATCCACAGCAGTTGGGTCGGGAGCATGGGCAGGAGCAGCACCTTGGTCACTGGGTCGAAAGGGAAAAACATGATGCCATAGATGAGGATCAGGGCCAGCCCCAGATTGGTGGGCAAAAGAAAAGCTATTGATTTTATAAGATTATCGTAGACTCTTCTCCCCTCCTCGACTGCGGCGCTGATGCTGGCGAAATTGTCGTCGGCGAGCACTATGTCCGCCGATTCCTTTGATACTGCGGTACCGGTGATACCCATGGCCACGCCGATATTCGACTGTTTGAGCGATGGTGCGTCGTTGACGCCGTCACCGGTCATGGCCACGACATGGAAATCCTCCTGCAGGGCCTTGACCAGACGCAACTTGTGTTCCGGCGCCACCCGGGCAAAAATGTTCGTGGTCCGCACCGTTTCCAGCAGGGCAGTATCTTCCATACTCGCCAGTTCCACACCGGTGACGGCCATGCCATTGTCCGCCAGTTTGAGCTCCGTACCGATGGCCAGCGCCGTAGCGCGATGGTCACCGGTAATCATCTTGACCACGATCCCTGCCCGGTGACAGGCCTTGATCGCTTCCATGGCCTCGGTGCGTGGTGGATCGATCATGCCTATCAGACCAAGAAAATCAAAGCCGTCGTTGGTGGCATTCTCGGGCAGTTGGTCTGTTGCCGCCTCCCAGGATTTTGCAGCCAGGGCCAGCACCAGCATGCCATTGGCCCCCATCTCGGCCATGGCGGTCATCGCCTGCTGGTGCAGATCCCCCTCATCCGCCGAGAGACACCGCTTCCACACCACCTCCGGCGCACCCTTGAGCACCACCATCGGCGTCTCTCCACCATGAAGCGTGGCCATGAACTGATTTTCCGAAGCAAAGGGAATCGCATCCAGCCGCGGGTAACGGCGGTTGATCTCCTCGGCCCAGAGTTCTGCTTTGGCGGCAGCCACCAGCAGGGCTGCTTCGGTGGGATCACCGGTGATGGTCCATTCGCCGTTTTCCTGCCCCAGGGTTGCATCGTTGCACAGTACCGCCTTGACCAGCAAGTCGTGCATCGCCGCAGGCAAGTCGGTGGCCGGCTGACCACCGATGGAAAAGACCCCCACCGGGTGATAGCCGATGCCGCTGACCCGGCAGACGCCAGAGCTGGTCATCAGTTCGGTGACCGTCATCTCGTTGCGGGTCAGCGTCCCGGTTTTATCGGAACAGATCACCGTGGTCGATCCCAGGGTTTCCACAGCGGGCAAGCGGCGGATAATGGCATTGCGCCGGGCCATTCGCCGCACACCGATGGCCAAGGCAATGGTCACCACCGCCGGCAGTCCCTCGGGGATGGCACCAACCGCCAGGGCAATGGCAAAAATGAGGGTTTCCTTGAGGGCAGTACCGAGCGGAATAGCGATATCCAAGGCACGTTTCACCCCGACTGCCAGGATCACCGCTGAGATGATGACGATACCGATGGTAATCCAGATGCTCACCTCGGCCAGTTTCTTCGTCAGTGGAGTGTCAAGGCTGACCGCACTGTCAATCATGTCGGAAATCCGGCCGAGTTCGGTGGTCATGCCCGTGCCGGTCACCACCGCCGTGGCTGTGCCTGAGGTCACCAGGGTACCGCTGTACACCATGCAGGTACGGTCGCCGAGTACCGCATCGGCGGCGACCGGGGCGTCTTGTTTCTCCACCGGCACAGATTCCCCGGAAAGAGCGGCCTCCTCGACCTGCAGATTCCGCAACGTGACAATCCGCATATCAGCGGGGACGCTGTCGCCCGCAGCCAGCAGCACCATGTCACCGGGCACCAATTCAACCGCCGGTACCATCACGCTCCTGCCGTCGCGCATTACCGTCGCGTTCTGCGGTACCATGCCCGACAGGGCCTCGATCGCCCTTCCGGCCTTGAATTCCTGAATGAAACCGATCACCGCATTAATCAACACCACGGAGAGGACCACCAGACCATCGGTCACCTTGCCGAGCCCAATGGCCAATCCCGCCGCCCCCAACAGTACCCAGATCAGCGGGTTGTTGATCTGCCGCCAGAGGAGTTGAACCACAC
>JAZBOD010000388.1:0-8689 GCA_036350955.1 Desulforhopalus sp.
GGCCAGGGATGGCCCGTCTGCCGGCCTCTCTGGCCTGACGATAAAGCCGTAAGCCGGCAGCCGGAATCAAGGCCGATCAGGCTGAGCACAGTGATTTTCAAATAGCAGACCGCACTCCTGAAGGGTAGAACAAAGCACATCTACCCCACGGAACAGAGTACCGCACCCTTGGCCACGGTATCACCGCTGGCAAAGCGGATCCCCTTGACCACTCCGTCACAGGGGGCGACAAGGGCATTTTCCATCTTCATCGCCTCAAGCACCACCAGGGGATCGCCTTTTTTCACTGCGTCCCCCTCCTTTTTGTCATAGCGGACAATCATCCCCGGCATTGGGGCGAGGAGTACCGTCCCCTCCGCGGCAACCGCGACTGCTTCGACAGGGGCCGCGGCAGGGGCGGCGGCCGGCGCGGCAACGCGGGCAGGGGCAGCTGCAGGGGCGGCAACAGGTCGGGCAGCCGGCTGGGGCATGATATGCGCTTCACCGGTCGGGTCGACCTCGACCTGAAAGCATTCATTGTCAATAAAGACGTTAAACCCTCGGACAGCCTGGGATTTCACCGGCAGATCCTCACGCACTTCGACCAACTTACCGGCAAGCGCCTTTTTCACCAGTGCTTCACGCTTTTTCACCTGTTCCATGGTGATTGGTTTGACCGAGGCCGGTGGCTCACTCTTGCCGTACTTCCATTCAAGAAACTTCTTCCCGGTTACCGGAAACTGCGCGTAGAGAATCAGATCATCGAGATCGACCGCCAGGTCACCGATCTCCGCCTTAGCCTTCTCCAATTCCGGTTCAAGCACTTCCGCCGGCCGGCAGGTGATCGGCGTCTCACCACGGGGATACCCTTTCAGGGCTTTTTTCTGCAGTTCCGGGTTGATCGGTACCGCAGTCTTGCCATAGAGCCCGTAGCAAAGATCCTTTACCTGGCCGGTGATCATCGTATAGCGCTCTTCCGGCGTGTCGTGAAGGACATTGTTGACCGTCTGTACCCCGACAATCTGGCTGGTTGGGGTAACTAGAGGAATCTGCCCGAGGTCGCGGCGCACTCTGGGAAGTTCACGATAAACCTCTTCGATCCTGTCGAGGGCATCCATCTCCCGCAACTGGTTGACCAGGTTGGAGAGCATTCCCCCGGGTGTCTGATGGAGAAGAACGTTGATATCAATAATCGACACCTTCGAATCGTCGAGCAGATGCCGGTATTTCGGCATCACCTCTTTTTCAAGGATCTCGTTGATACTGGCGAGAAGCTTGATATCAAAGCCGGTATCGCGGTTGGTGCCGAGCAGGGCCATTACCAGGGGTTCCACCGCCGCGTGGGAGGTGCGGTAGGCATAGGGGGTCATGCAGGTATCGATGATGTCCACCCCAGCTTCGATCGCCTTCAGATGGGTCATCGGCGACATTCCCGAAGTGAAGTGGCTGTGCAGATGGATGGGAACCTTGACCGCCTTCTTCAGCGCCTTGACCAGCGGATAGGCGTCATATGGCGCCATCAGACCGGCCATATCCTTGACACAGATCGAATCAGCTCCCATCTCGGCGAGGGCCTTTGCCTTGCCGGTATAGTAGTCGAGATTGTATACTTCGCCACCAAGGCGCGGTTCAGTGAGGGTATAGCATATGCAGCCCTGGAAGTGTTTGCCGGATTTCTTGATCTGCTTGACCACCGTCTCAAAATTGCGGTAGTCGTTGAGAGCATCAAAGGTCCGGAAAATATCCATCCCGTTCTCTGCCGCCCTTTCCACGAACGCGTAGGCGAGGTCATCGGCGTAATTGCGGTAACCAACCAGATTCTGCGCACGAAGCAGCATCGAAAAAGGGGTCTTTTTGATATACCTCTTTAAGGTACGTAGCCGCTGCCAGGGGTCTTCGTTGAGAAAGCGGTGCATCGTGTCAAAGGTTGCCCCACCCCAGGTTTCGATCGCCCAGAAACCAACTTCATCCATCAACTCGGCCACCGGCAGCATATCCTCGGTTCTCCCGCGGGTGGCAAACAACGACTGGTGCCCGTCACGAAGAGAGAGGTCCATAATGTGTAATGGATTTTTTGTTTTTGGTCGATCTGCGGCATAGTTCAAAGGGGTCATCTTCACTTGATCACTCATGGTCACTTTCTCCTTGTGCCGTATGGCCAGCTTCCAGGCATCCCGGAAAGACTGACCGCTTATTCCGGTCTCTCCCTATCCCACCAGGAGCCCGGCGATTCATGTGCCTGATCGTCCTCCCCCAGGGGAAAGACGGGAATTGGCTTCTTTTTTGTCTTCAGCGTATTTGGGTCACGACAAATAATGGTGCAGCTAGATTGGCACCGATCGATTTGGTAAAAACTTAAAATCGTGGGAAAACCCTTAGCTGGAGCAGGCGGCGCATCGCCATCATCTCCTGCCGGGCACTTTGTCCCCAGGGGCTGCATTCAGCCCGTGCCAATTCCCTGAGATGGGCCTGCTCCCCCTCAACAGCCGCCGCTTCTTCCTGTAGATATAAACTCACCGCCGCAAGGGCTGCGGCTACTTTTTTCTTTTCCAGCATCAATTCACCATTGCCTGTTATAGGAAAAATCTCCCCAACCAGAGCGCATTTTCAGCCAGCACGATAAGAGTGGCTCAGCACCGCCGGGAAAAAGCTTAAAGAGGGATATTCCCATGCTTTTTCATCGGGTTGGTGTCTCGCTTATGCCGTAACAGTGACAAAGCGCGAACAATCCTCTGACGGGTATCGGCCGGTTCGATGATATCGTCGATATATCCCCGCTGGGCAGCAACGTAAGGATTAGCGACGGTCTCCTGATACTCCAATTCCTTTTCCGCCAGAAAAGCCACAGGGTCAGCTGATTTTGCCGCCTCGCGGCCGTAGAGCACCCCTACTGCCCCCTTTGCCCCCATTACCGCAATCTCAGCGGAGGGCCAGGCATAGTTCAGATCGCCGCGCAAATGTTTCGATGACATGACGCAGTAGGCACCACCGTAGGCCTTCCGGGTTATCACCGTCACTTTCGGAATAGTCGCCTCGGCGAAAGCGTAAAGGATCTTCGCGCCATTACGGATAACCCCGCCATACTCCTGCGCGGTCCCGGGCAAAAAGCCTGGGACATCGACAAAGGTAACCACCGGAATATTAAAACAATCGCAGAAACGGACAAACCGAGCCCCTTTCACCGAAGAGTCGATATCCAGCACTCCGGAGAGATGGCTGGGTTGGTTGGCGACTATCCCCACACTTAGCCCGTCATAACGGGCAAAACCGACAATCAGATTGGGGGCAAAACTTTCTTTTACCTCGAAAAAATCACGGTTATCAACGGTCTCAAGGATCACCTCCTTCATATCATAGGCGGCGTTGGGATTGCTCGGAATGATCTCATTGAGCCGGAGAGAACGACGATGAACCGGGTCAGAACACGGCTGGACCGGCGGATCAACCATATTGTTCTGGGGAAGATAGGAGAGTAACCGGCGGATATAGTCAATGGCATCGGCACCGGACGTCGCCGGATAGTCGACTACCCCGCTGCGGCTGGCGTGCATCGCCGCCCCCCCGAGGGTCTCTTCGTTGACGTCTTCATGGGTTACCGATTTGACCACTTTTGGACCGGTCAGAAACATATAGGATTGTTTCTGCACCATGATCACAAAATCGGTAAGGGCCGGCGAGTAGACCGCGCCACCGGCGCAGGGGCCGAAAATTGCCGATATTTGCGGCACCACTCCCGAGGCCATGACATTGCGCTGAAAGATCTCCGAATAGCCGGCAAGACTTTCAATACCCTCTTGAATCCGTGCGCCACCGGAGTCGTTGAGACCTATTACCGGCGCACCATTCTTCATGGCTAGATCCATTATTTTACATATTTTTTCAGCAAATGTCTCTGAGAGAGACCCCCCGAGAACAGTAAAATCCTGGGCAAAAACATAGACCGTCCGTCCATCGACTTGCCCGTGACCGGTCACCACCCCATCACCGGGATAAACCTGCCGGTCCATGCCAAAATCACGGCAGCGATGGGTTTTGAACATGTCAAACTCTTCGAAGGAACCAGGGTCAAGAAGGAGTTGAATACGCTCCCGGGCGGTCATGCATCCCTTGGCATGCTGCTTGTCGATACGCTGCTGACCACCGCCAAGACAGGCTTCGGCCCGAAGTTTCTGCAGGTGTTCAAGTTGATCTTTTGTTTTCATTGCTTCTCCTTACCACGGCATTAAACATCTCCGACATCCTCGCCGCTATTGCACTCCTAGCGGAATACCTCCCGGCATAAACGACCAAGTGAACCAAGATCCCTGCAGACATGCAGGCCACTTGCCTCCATTGCCGAAATCTTGGCGGCCGCAGTCCCTTGACCACCACTGACAATAGCTCCGGCATGACCCATGCGCCGCCCCGGGGGAGCTGTCAGGCCGGCGATAAAACCAACCACCGGTTTGGCCATCTCTGCCTTGATCCAGGCGGAGGCTTCCTCTTCGGCAGTCCCGCCTATCTCACCGACCATCACGACAGCTGTGGTTTCCGGATCGGCATTGAAGGCCTCCAGGCAGTCGATAAAACCGGTGCCGTTCACCGGATCTCCACCGATACCGACACAGGTACTTTGGCCAAGCCCGACCTGAGTTAGTTGATGAACCACCTCATAGGTCAGGGTCCCGGAACGGGAAACCACCCCCACCGGTCCTCCGGGAGTATGAATCGCTCCCGGCATGATACCGATTTTGCACTCCCCAGGGGTGATGATACCCGGGCAATTCGGACCGATAAGACGGCTCTTGCTCATCGCCAAGCTGTTTTTCACCCGCAGCATATCCATTACCGGCACCCCTTCGGTGATACAGACGATCACTTCGATACCGGCGTCTACCGCTTCGAGGATGGCGTCAGCGGCAAAGGCAGGGGGCACCAGGATCATCGAAGCATTGGCCCCGGTTTGCGTCCTGGCCTCCCGCACCGTATTAAATACCGGAACGCCATCCATCTGCTGACCGCCTTTGCCGGGAGTCACCCCCGCGACGACTTTCGTTCCATAGGCAATACACTGCTGGGTATGAAACTGGCCTTCCCTGCCGGTTATCCCCTGAACAAGAACCCGGGTTGCTCCATTGACTAGAATACTCATCGCTGTCCCTTATCCGTAAAAAGCTGTTTTGCTTGTTTATTCAGCCAAGTGTGCTTTTCGCCTCACCTGACTGCAGTCAACTCATCTCTTTATGAGAATATCCGGCTGAAGCCCTTTCACGCAACAATCTCCGCCACCTTGCGGGCGGCATCGGCCAAATCGGCGGCATTGATCAGTTTCAGCCCGGAAGCACTGAGAATCCTCCGCCCTTCCTCGACGTTGGTCCCCTCCATCCGAACCACCACCGGTACGGTGAGGTTGACCTTTTGCGCGGCCTGGACCACCCCTTGAGCAAGAACATCACAGCGCAGAATTCCGCCAAAGATATTGATCAGAATTCCTTTTACTTTCGGGTCACTGAGAATAATCCGGAAACCGTTTTCGACCATTTCGGCATTGGCACCGCCACCAACATCAAGGAAATTTGCCGGTTCCGCACCAGCCTGTTTGATAATATCCATGGTGGCCATCGCCAGACCGGCGCCATTGACCATGTTGCCGACGTTCCCATCAAGATTGATATAGTTGAGATTGAATTTGGCCGCTTCCGCCTCGGTGGGATCATCCTCATAGGGGTCATGCATCGCCTGCACATCAGGGTGGCGGAAGAGGGCGTTGCTGTCAATGTCCACCTTGGCGTCGAGGGCAAGAATCCGGTCTTCGGCGGTAACGATCAAAGGATTGATTTCCACCATTGAACAGTCGTAATCGACAAACAGCCGGTAGAGGTTGCGGATTATGGTGGAAAATTCCTTCTGCAGAGCTTTGTCCAGTTCCAGCCCGAAAATCAGGCGACGGAGATGAAAACCCTGCAGGCCGACGAGCGGGTTAACCGCCACTTTGATGATCCGTTCCGGGGTGGCCGCGGCAACCTCCTCGATATCCATTCCGCCATCCTGGCTGGCAACGATCATGATCGTTGCAGTGCTCCGGTCGGGAATAATCGACAGGTAGAGCTCTTTTTTAATCTGTACACCCTTTTCCACCAGGACCGTTCGAACGACCCGACCTTCCGGACCGGTCTGTTTGGTCACCAGGGTCATGCCGAGAATTGCTGCTGCCGCCTGGCTGACCTCCTCGGCGGTTCTGGCGACCTTAACCCCGCCACCCTTGCCTCGCCCGCCAGCATGGATCTGCGCTTTGACCGCCACGGGGAGTCCGAGGCCAGCCGCCACCTGGGAAATCTCCGCCAAACTTTGCCCGACCCCTCCTTCCGGAGTGGGTATGTGATATTTGCGAAACAGCTCTTTAGCCTGGAATTCATGGATCTTCATAGAAACATCATCCGTGGGATGGGGGACAGAAGTTGTTCTGTCCCTTTGGTTGATAAGATTGGTGGGGGCGCTATTCAGCTCCGTCCCCAAAACATCTTACTTCGTGCCGTAACCCATCTTCTTCAAGGTTTCGGTAATCTCTTCAAGAATAGTCGGATCGTCTATGGTTGAAGGGGTCCGATACTCCTTGCTGTTGGCAATTGAGCGCATCGTGCCCCGGAGGATTTTCCCGGAACGGGTTTTCGGTAGCCGTACCACCTGGCAGGCATCACGGAAGCAGGCGATTGGCCCGATGGTTTCCCGCACCATCTTGACCAATTCAGCGGCAATCTCGGCGCCATCACGGCTCACTCCGGCCTTGACGACGAAAAGGCCGACAGGGAGTTGACCCTTCAACTGGTCATCCGCGCCAAAAACCGCGCATTCGGCAACATCGGGGTGGTTGGAGATGATCTCTTCCATCGCCCCGGTGGAGAGCCGATGTCCGGCGATATTGATAACATCGTCCATCCGGCCCATCACGTAGACGTAGCCGTCGGCATCCATATAGCCCCCATCGCTGGTCTCATAATAGCCCGGGAACTTGGTCATGTAAGAACTGACAAAACGCTCGTCATTACGCCACAGGGTCACCAGGGTACCAGGGGGCAGGGGAAGTTTGACCACAATATTCCCCTCTGTGCCTCGGGCCACTTCCGCACATTGATCATCAACAATCCGCACATCCCAACCTGGCAGAGGTTTCGTCGGCGAGCCTTCTTTAACCGGCAATTGTTCGATGCCGCGGCAGTTGCCAACAATAGCCCAGCCGGTCTCGGTCTGCCACCAGTGATCGATCACCGGCACCTTGAGCATATTCTCCGCCCAATGCAGCGTGTCCGGATCAGTGCGTTCCCCTGCGAGATAGAGGCATTCAAAGCTGGAGATGTCATACTTGGCGAGAAATTCGCCCTTTGGGTCCTCTTTTTTAATTGCCCGGAAAGCGGTGGGAGCAGTGAACAGAGCCTTAACCCGATGCTCGGCGATCACCCGCCAGAAAGCCCCGGCATCAGGAGTTCCTACCGGTTTACCTTCGTAAAAGACGGTTGTTGAACACTGCAGCAGCGGCGCATAGACAATATAACTGTGTCCCACCACCCAGCCGACGTCGGAAGCCGACCACCAAACCTCCCCGGGGTTAATATCATACAGATTTTTCATCGTCCAGTAGAGAGCAACAGCGTGACCGCCATTATCCCGCAACACCCCTTTCGGCATACCGGTCGTCCCCGAGGTGTAGAGGATATAGAGTGGATCGGTAGCTTGTACCGGGGTGCACCCCACCGGCTGACTGGCTTTTACCAGTTCCTGCCAGTTGAGATCTCTGCCGGTTTGAAGTTCGGCGGTGACAAAGTCGCGCTGATAAACAATGACCTTGCCTACCTCATGGGTTGACTGTTCGAGAGCCTTATCGACCATTGGTTTGTAGGCGAGGGTTTTCTTGCCTTCAATAGCCCCGGAAGCAGTCACCAGGACCTTCGGCTGGGCATGATCAATCCGGATCGCCAGTTCATGGGGGGCGAAACCGCCGAAAACCACAGAGTGCACCGCACCAAGGCGAGCACAGGCCAGCATAGCTACGGCAGCCTCTGGGATCATCGGCATATAAATGACGACGGTGTCGCCTTTACCCACCCCCTGACTGGCAAGAGCGCCGGCAAAGGTCGCCACCAGTTCCTGCAGCTCTCTATAAGCTATTTTGCGTACTGTCCCGGTAACCGGACTGTCGTAGATAATCGCCGTCTGTTCGCCGCGGCCATTCTCTACGTGCCGGTCAACAGCGTTATAGCAGGTATTGAGAGTAGCGCCGGAAAACCAACGATAAAATGGGGGATTGGACGCATCTAGGACTTTTTCCCACGGCGAATACCAGGTGATGCCTTTGGCCGCTTCAGCCCAGAATTCCTCTGGGTTTTCGATACTTTGTTGAAAGACTGCAGCATATTTTCCCATGATATCTCCTTTTCGTCTGAAGTTGTCTTCTCCCTTCCCCCCGTTACCGCCCTGTATACCGCATCACCAGGAGCAGTTCAAGCTCAAAATTTAACGTTGTTACACAAGCTTGAACAGAGACAACCAAGAACAAATAATTATATATTTTATTTCAATGTCTTATAAAAAAAATAATCTAATATCCGAAAAAGAGCAGAATTCTCAGCTAGCTGCGAAGAATAATTATCTTAATTTACTGTTTTAACAAGTTTAATTAAACAGAAAACATTCTCTTGCCGTCAGAAAATAACATTGTTACACTAAACTTAATCAA
>JAZBOD010000389.1:0-10864 GCA_036350955.1 Desulforhopalus sp.
CCCGAGGGGGGAGGAAAATACATGATCGACCAGCGAACCCGGGCCCAGCGCCTGTTTTTAACCGATGTGCTGCGGGGGCAGATCGATTTTTCCACCACCGACCAACGTCGCGGGGTAGCGCCCCCGCCACTCCAGAAGCCGGCTGACCCGGCGTTACCGCGGATCGCGCTGGCCAAACCTGAAGAGTGGCAACAGGTGGTGCAGCCTGTCGATCTGCGCGAGGCGATTGCCCGACGGCAGAGCCGGCGCAGCTATCGCGGCACCCCCCTGAACTTGGACGAGCTCTCCTTTTTGCTCTGGGCAACCCAGGGTATTCGCCGGATGGCAGGACCGGGTTCCGCCCTGCGCACCGTTCCTTCAGCCGGGGCACGGCACAGTTTTGAGACCTACCTGGCTGTGCGCCGGGTGAGTGGTTTGGCTGAAGGGCTCTACCGTTTCCTGCCGCTTGACAACCAACTGGTTCAGCTCCGCGAAGAGGGCAGTCTCGAGTCGAGCCTTGCCGAGGCAGCCTATGGCCAGTCCTTTGTCGGCAGTGCTGCGGTGACCTTTATCTGGGCTTGTATTCCCTACCGGATGGAGTGGCGCTACGGTCTTACCGCCCACCGGGTGATCCTGATCGATGCCGGCCATCTCTGCCAGAACCTCTATCTCGCCTGCGAGGCGATCGATGCAGGGACCTGCGCTGTTGCCGCTTATGACCAGGAGGCTATGGACCAACTGCTTGGCCTCGACGGTGAGGATGAATTTGTGGTTTACCTTGCTCCGGTGGGTAAGTGCTGAATGGGGAAACTGGGATCAGATAACCAAACCGCTCTTGCGCTGTGGTGATTGTCTATTTTGTGTTGCCGGAAAGTCTATTGACAGGGACATTTGGTTTATTTACCATATGTCCCTGTGAGAAAAGGGGTGAGGGATGAAAAAAAGCGAAAAGGGATTGCTGGAAGCCAAGGCCAACGTTCTTAAAGCCCTTGGCCATCCGACCCGGCTGTGGCTGGCTGAACAACTGGCCGGTGGCGAGAAGTGTGTCTGTGAACTGGCCGAACAGATCGATGCCGATTTTTCGACGGTCTCCAAACACCTGGCGGTACTCAAGCAGGCCGGGGTGGTAGCCGACCAGAAGCGGGGCAAGCAGGTCTACTATAGCCTTAAAGTACCCTGTATCCTCAAGTATATGCCCTGTATCGAAACCGTAGTCCGCACCCAGATAGAGGAGCAGGTGCATTTGCTGCGGGATGACCTGCCTCGCCCCTTGCCGCCGAGACGGTGATGCGGTTTGGCCTTTTCGAGATTCCTCTGGAGGGATGAACAATGAGCTGGAAAGTTGAGTGGCGCAGCCTGCTGGTGATGGTGGCGGTTTTCCTGGGCTGCTTTTATCTGCCGGTTGGCCATCCACGCTTTGATAACGCAATGCTCGAGGCCTTTCACCTGGTCAAGTGGTATGCCCAGGAGCATGTCCTGCTCTGTCTGATTCCGGCCTTTTTCATTGCCGGGGCGATTGCGGTTTTTGTCAGCCAGGCAGCGGTGATGAAGTACCTCGGGGCAAAAGCCAACAAGATCCTCGCCTATGGGGTGGCCTCAGTGTCGGGAACCATTCTCGCGGTCTGCTCCTGCACCATCCTGCCCCTTTTTGCCGGCATCTACCGGATGGGCGCGGGGCTTGGTCCGGCGGTGGCCTTTCTCTACTCCGGGCCGGCGATCAATGTCCTGGCCATTGTCCTTACCGCGCGGATTCTCGGGCCGGAGCTGGGGATTGCCCGGGCAGTTGGTGCGGTACTTTTCAGTATCGTGATCGGGTTGCTGATGGCCTTCATCTTTCGAAAAGAAGAGAAGACCAAGGCGGCGTTGCCGATGGCCATGCCCGTGGAGGAGGTCAAACGCCCCCTGTGGCAGACCGCCCTCTACTTTGCGGCGATGGTCGGCATTCTGGTCTTTGCCAACTGGGGTGCATCCCAGGAGAGCAGCGGCCTGTGGGCAGCGATTTACCATGGCAAATGGCTGATTACCGCCATTTTCTCGGTGGCCTTTGCGGTGATGTTGGTGCTGTGGTTTGCCGTGCCGGTGTGGAAGGTCGGCGCGACCGCCGCGGTGGTCACCCTGTTTGCCCTGGTCTTTCCCGGGCAGCCGCTTGTCGCCTTTACCGCCGGGTTCATCGGCCTGTCGCTGATCACCAGCCTGAGCAAGGGAGAAACCTCGGAGTGGTTCACCTCTACTTGGGGTTTTGCCAAGCAGATTCTCCCCCTGCTGTTGATCGGGGTCTTTGTCGCCGGTGCTCTGCTCGGCCGGGTCGGCAATGAAGGACTGATCCCCAATGCCTGGGTGGCCGGAGCGGTCGGTGGCAATTCGCTTGCCGCCAATTTTTTTGCCTCGTTTGCCGGGGCCTTCATGTACTTTGCCACCCTCACCGAGGTGCCGATTCTCCAGGGGCTGATCGGTGCCGGGATGGGCAAGGGGCCGGCCCTGGCCCTGCTCCTTGCCGGCCCGGCCCTCAGCCTGCCCAACATGCTGGTGATCCGCAGCGTTTTAGGTACCAAAAAGACCGCGGTCTTTGTCGCCCTGGTCATCGTCATGGCAACGCTGAGCGGGATGATTTTTGGTTCATTTTTCTAGCACTACCCAGACAGATCCTTGTTATCCCAGGAGGAAACAAAATGAAGATCCAGATTCTCGGCCCAGGATGTCCCAAATGCACACAGCTCGCCGAAGCCGCCGAAAATGCGGCACGGGAGATGGGACTTGATTATCAACTGGTCAAAGTGACCGATCTCAACGAAATCATGAGTTTTGGGGTGATGATGACCCCGGGCCTGGCGGTTGACGGTGAGGTGAAAAGCGTCGGCAAGCTGTTGAGTGCCGACCAGATCAAGGCCCTGCTCAGATAACGAATATGGGGTAAGATCTTGTTTTTTTATTTTTTTGTTTTTCCAACTTCCTCGGAATATCCACTATGCCTGCGGTAAAATTTTTCGCCTGCCATGATTTTGTACGAAAATCTACGTTTTGCAAAAGGCTGATTAAGAGAAATTTTAGGGTGGTTTTTTGAGGCTATGCCGTGGGAACCCGGTATCCAGGACTGCTGACCGGTTGATTATTGGCGCAGCTCCGGTTAGCGATTACCATTGATAAAAATTCCTAAAATGTTCACTATAACAGGAGGAGATGTTGTATCCGGACCGTAACCAAGGGCGGGTAAACTGCGGGGAAATTGGGAGGTGACGATGAACAGGAGGGAATTTATCCGTGATGTGGCGCTCTGGTCGGCCGGTCTGGGGCTGGGGGTGCCGCATTGGGCAATTGGCCAGGCGGTTGCTTCACCTGAGCCGCCGCTGCTCGCCGTGGTCAAGGGTAAGGAGTATCATCAGCTGGTGGTCAGGGCGCTGGAAGCCCTTGGGGGGATCGAGCGCTTTGTCCAGTCCGGATCCCGGGTGGTGATCAAACCCAATATCGGCTGGGACCGTGCGCCGGAACAGGCCGCCAATACCCACCCCCTGGTGGTCCGGGCCTTGGCCGAACTGGCTCTTGATGCCGGGGCGGCCGAGGTAAAGGTCTTTGACCATACCTGCAATGAAAAGCGGCGTTGCTACACCAACAGCGGAATTATCGCCGCCCTTGATGCCATTGGTGATCGCCGGGTCCGTTGGGAACATATCGACACCCGTAAATTTGTGCCGGTGGATATCAGCAAAGGAAAGTCCTTGAAAAGATGGGATATCTACAAAGAGGCGCTGACCGCTGATAGCTATATCAATGTGCCGGTGGCCAAACACCACGGCCTCAGCCGACTTACTCTCGGGTTGAAGAATGCCATGGGGGTGATAGGCGGCAACCGCGGCCGACTGCACCACGATATCGGCCAGCAACTCGCTGACCTGGCTACAGTCATCCAGCCGCAGTTGACAGTCATCGACGCCACCCGGATCCTCCTCCGCAATGGGCCTCAGGGAGGGAGACTGGCCGATGTCGAAGTAACCGACACGGTGATTGCCTCCACCGACCCGGTAGCCGCCGATGCCTACGCCACAACCCTGTTCGGCCTGCAACCCGAGGAGATCAGCAGTACCGTAGCGGCCTATCGCATGGGGCTTGGCGAGATGGACCTCAAGAAGATGCAGATCAGGCAGCTGAGCCTATGACCGGGGCCGACAAAGGCAAGGCACGCTCCCGGCTCCACCCGCTGTTGCTGCTCCGCCGGGCGAGCCAGCTGATTTTTCTGCTCTGTTTCGTGGTGCTTTTTCTGCGCACCGATTACCACGGTTCCGACCAGATATCCGGGGCGGTCAACCTGCTCTTTCGCCTCGATCCGTTTATCGCCGCCTGTGTGGTACTTGGCACCGGTACCCTGGTGGCCCTGCTTCTGCCGGCCCTGTTTGTCCTGATTTTTACCGTCATCTTTGGTCGGGCCTTCTGCGGCTGGTTCTGTCCGATGGGGACTCTGCTTGATGTGACCCATCGTCTGACGCCAAAAGTCCGCCGGATCAAGCACACCCTTTTCCCCCGACTGGGGCTGTTTATCCTGGTCTTTGCCCTGGTCGGTTCCGCAGCCGGGCTCGCCGTACCCGGCTATGTCGATCCATTTTCCATCCTGGTCCGGGGGCTCGCCCAGGTGGTCTACCCGCTGGTCAACAGCATCAGTGTCGGTTTTTTCACCTTCACCTACCAGGAGATGCCGGAGGCGGTCAATGCGGTTACCGAACCGGCCTACCGGTTGCTCCAAAACTTTGTTCTCCCTGCCGAGCAAAAGTACTTTCAGCTGGTCTGGCTCTCAGCAGTGATTCTCGCTGCGGTTTTCCTGCTCGAAATGGTTCAGCGCCGGTTTTTCTGCCGCAATATCTGCCCCCTTGGCGCCATGCTCGGTTTTGCCGGGCAGAAGGCGATTCTGGCCGGCAAAAGTGGAGACAGCGATTGCGGGACCTGCCGCCTCTGCGCCAGCCGCTGCCGGATGGGGGCGATCGACGAGGAGAGGCGGATATCCATGGCCCACTGCACCATGTGCCACGAATGTGTCCAGCACTGTCCGCGGCAGATCATCAGCTTTGGCCTGGTGTCCGGTTGGCGGCAGCCGGCGACCCTCTCCCTCTCACGGCGGCGGCTGCTCGGTGCGGCAGCCCTCGGCCTGGTCCTCCCGGCGTTCAAGGCCACCACGGTACTCGCCCGGCATCCTGACCCCCTGCTGATCCGGCCTCCCGGTGCCCTGGCGGAAAAGGAGTTCCTGCTGCGCTGTGTGCGCTGTGCCGAGTGCCTGCAGGTCTGTATCGGCAATGCCCTGCAGCCTGCCCTGTTTCAGGCCGGTCTGGATGGTTTGTTCAGTCCGGTGGTGGTGGCGAGAAACGGCTACTGCGAGTTCAACTGCACCCTCTGCGGTCAGGTCTGCCCCACCGGGGCGATCCGGGTGCTCTCCCTGGCCGAGAAGCATCAATTGAAGATCGGCCATGCCTGGTTTGACCGGAACATCTGCCTGCCCTATGCCCGAGGGGTACCCTGCATGGTCTGTGAAGAGCATTGTCCCACCCCGCAAAAGGCGATCCGTTTTCGCCAAGCGCTGGTCGAGGTTGGTGACGGTCCGCCGGTAGAGGTAAAACTCCCCTATGTGGTCGATGAACTCTGTATCGGCTGCGGGATCTGCGAGACCAAATGTCCCCTGCCGGGCAGACCGGCAATCTACGTGACCAGTGATGGCGAGGCCCGCCACCCCGAAAGGGCCCTGCCCGAGTCGTCACCTGTGTCGGCCAGCCCCTACGGTAGCTGAAAAACACCGAAAAGAGAAAAACATGTAAGGCAGCAATTTTGTGCCTTGACACCTTTCCTGTTGTGGATAATTGTTATCCGTAAATATTGATTCTTTTGGAAAGATCATGAAAAATAACCCGCACAATGTCGATTCTGCAGGAAGCAGACTCGCCAGGATGGTCGAACGTCTCAAGGAGACAGACCACCGTATCACCCCGCAGCGCCTGGCGATTCTCCAGGTGCTGGCGACAAGCGATGGCCACCCGTCGGCGGAAGATATCTACCGGCAACTGGTCGATCACTATCCGACGATGAGCCCGGCAACGGTCTACAAGACGCTCAATCTGCTGAAAAGTCAGGGGGAGGTTCTCGAACTGGAGTTCAGCGATCTGGCCAACCGTTATGACGGCAGAAAACCCTATCCCCACCCCCATGTGATCTGCACCGCATGTGGGGCGGTGGTTGACCCCGCTTTTCAAGGCCTTGAGGAGATCACCGCGCGGGTGGTGGCCGAGACCGGCTTCCAGATCCACACCCACCGCCTTGATTTCTTTGGAATCTGCCCCAGCTGTCGGCAACAATCGGTTTCTACGGCAAAGCCTGAAAAAGGATGAACACCCCTGCGCGAAGAGGGAAAGTGAAAAAGGCAGTACTCTACCACCCTAAACCTAAAAGGAGGATAAAGATGAGTGATATCAGTAAGTGTCCGGTAACCGGCAAATCCGGCAGAGCCGCCGTCGGTCGAGGTCCGGCCAATCGTGACTGGTGGCCCAACCAGCTTAACCTGGGCATTCTGCATCAGCATGCCCCGGCTTCAAACCCGCTGGGCACCGACTTCAACTATGCTGAAGAGTTCAAAAAACTCGATCTGGCTGCGCTGAAAAAAGATCTCTACGCCCTGATGACCGACTCCAAGGAGTGGTGGCCGGCCGACTGGGGTCACTACGGCGGTCTGTTCATCCGCATGGCCTGGCACAGTGCCGGCACCTACCGCACCTCCGATGGCCGTGGTGGCGGCGGCACCGGCAATCAGCGCTTTGCGCCGATCAACAGCTGGCCGGATAATGTCAACCTCGACAAGGCCCGTCGGTTGCTCTGGCCGATCAAGAAAAAGTACGGCAACAAGATTTCCTGGGCTGATCTGCTGATTCTCACCGGCAACTGTGCTCTGGAGTCCATGGGCTTTAAAACCTTTGGCTTTGGCGGTGGCCGGGTGGACATCTGGCAGCCGGAGGAGGATACCTATTGGGGATCGGAGAAGGAGTGGCTGGCAACCAGCGACAAGCCGGACAGCCGCTATTCCGGTGAGCGTGATCTGGAAAACCCGCTTGCCGCAGTGCAGATGGGGCTGATTTACGTCAACCCGGAAGGCCCTGACGGCAATCCCGACCCGGTTGCCTCGGGCCGGGATGTCCGGGAAACCTTCGCCCGGATGGGGATGAACGACGAAGAGACCGTTGCCCTGGTCGCCGGCGGCCACACCTTCGGCAAGTGCCATGGCGCGGGAGACCCGGCGCTGGTCGGTCCGGAGCCTGAGGCCGCATCAATCGAAGAGATGGGACTGGGCTGGAAGAACGCTCTGGGTAGCGGTCACGGGGTGGACACCACCTCGAGCGGTATCGAAGGGGCCTGGAAACCCAATCCAACCACCTGGGATATGGGCTATCTGGACATGCTGTTCGGCTATGAGTGGGAACTGCTCAAGAGCCCTGCCGGCGCCTGGCAGTGGCTGGCCAAGGATGTCAAGGAAGAGCACATGATCGTTGATGCTCACGATCCGTCGAAAAAGCATCGGCCGATGATGACCACTGCCGACCTGTCACTGCGCTTTGACCCGATCTATGAGCCGATTGCCCGCCTGTTCCATGAGAATCCAGAGGCCTTCGCCGATGCCTTTGCCCGGGCCTGGTTCAAACTGGTCCACCGTGACATGGGTCCCAAATCCCGGTACCTCGGCCCGGAGGTCCCCGCTGAAGATCTGATCTGGCAGGACCCTGTCCCGCCAGCGGATCACCCGCTGATCGATGCCGGGGATATCGCTGAACTGAAGGGCAAGGTACTCGCCTCGGGTCTGTCGGTGGCTGAGTTGGTTTCCACCGCCTGGGCCTCGGCTGCAACCTTCCGTGGCTCGGACAAGCGCGGCGGCGCCAACGGCGCGCGGCTCCGTCTCGCCCCGCAAAAAGACTGGGAAGTCAATCAGCCGGCACAGCTGGCCAAGGTGCTGGGAATCCTCGAGTCTATCCAGGAGGCTTTCAATGGTGCCCAGGCTGGCGGGAAAAAGCTGTCCATGGCTGACCTGATTGTCCTCGCCGGCTGCGCGGGGGTAGAAGCCGCGGCCCAGGCTGGCGGGCAGGCGGTCGAGGTGCCCTTCTTTCCAGGGCGGACCGACGCCTCCCAGGAGCAGACCGATGTCGAATCGTTCGCCGTCCTCGAGCCTGAGGCCGACGGGTTCCGCAATTACCGCAAGAAGGCCTACACCATATCGGCAGAGGAGATGCTGGTCGACAAGGCACAACTCCTCACCCTGAGCGCTCCAGAGATGACCGTATTGGTCGGCGGTCTGCGGGTGCTGGGCGCCAACGCCGGTCAGGTGCAGCATGGCGTTTTCACCAGCCGGGTCGGGGTGCTGAGCAACGACTTCTTTGTCAATCTGCTCGACATGAACACCGAATGGAAACCCACCGCCCCGGAAAAAGAAACCTTTGAAGGACGGGACCGCAAAACCGGCGAGCTGCGCTGGACTGCCACCCGGGTGGATCTGATTTTCGGCTCCAATTCGCAACTGCGGGCTCTGGCGGAGGTCTATGCCCAGGATGATGCCCAGGAGAAAATGGTCCGTGACTTCGCTGCCGCATGGAGCAAGGTGATGAACCTCGACCGTTTCGATCTCAAATGATCGCCGGTTGACTCCCAACTCTTTCCCTCCGGCCCGGCTGTTCCCTCCGGCCGGGCCGGAGGCCCCTTCTCCCTCGATCGCCGTTTTTCTCGACAAATGGGCGATCACCCTTGCTCTGTCTTTTCTGCCATGCTAAACCTGCCGGCAAAAGTTACCTGGCAGTGGTTTGCCACAAGACTTTATCTTCCTTGACCGAGAGGGTGGCACAGCGGTCCGGAACAGAGCGGCGAAAGGGCAGCGATGGGCGAAATCAGCGAAAGCCTGCAGGGCATTGTTCAGCGGGTCACCTATCATAATCCCGACACCGGCTGGTCGGTGCTCAAAGTTGCCCCCTTTGGCCAGCCCGATGCACAGGTGACGGTTACCGTGCACCAGACTCAGGTCTATGCCGGGGCGACCATGGCCTTTTCCGGGGCCTGGACTGATCACCCCCGTTTTGGCCGACAGTTTCGCGCCGAACGCGCCCTTGAAAAAAAGCCGGCAACCGCTGCGGCACTGGAAAAGTACCTTGGTTCCGGGCTGATCGAAGGGGTTGGTCCGAAAACCGCCCGGAAAATCGTCAACCATTTTGGTCCGGATACCCTCTCGGTCTTTGAGACAGATATCGAGCGACTGGTTGAGGTTCCGGGAATTGCCGCAAAAAAGTTGAAGATGATCGCCGCTGCCTGGCGGGAACACCGGATGGTCCGCGAGGTGATGATGTTTCTCCAGGGCCATGGGATTTCTACCCTTTTTGCGGTGCGGATCTATAAAAAGTACGGCGACCAGGCGATTGCGATGGTCCAGGCCGACCCGTACCGGCTTGCCGAAGATTTTTTCGGGATCGGATTTTTTTCCGCCGACCGGGTGGCGCAGAGCCTGGGCCTTGCCCCAGACAGCGATGCCCGGCTCAGCGCCGCCGTACGGCATATCCTCTCCGCCGCCCGCGAGCAGGGCCACTGCTACCTCACCGCCGCCCAGATCACTGCCGGGGCGGACGAGTTGCTTGGCCTTGCCTCCGGCGAACGGCTGGCCGGCCTGCTGGTCGAGATGGCTGCGGAAAACCGCCTGAAGGTGCGGCTGGTTGACTCCGCTACCGGGGCGGAGCAGCTGGGCTATTACGCGAAAAGTCTCTATTACGAGGAATCTCTGGCCGCCGAGCGGATCCTGGCCCTTGCCCGGCAGCGGCCACCGCCTGACCAGGGTTTAACCGAACCTCTCGCTCTGCTCTGCCGCCGGCAGCAGCTGGTGCTCAGCGATGAACAGGCTGCGGCGGTGCTCGCGGTGGTTAACCGGTCCTTTGCGGTGCTTACCGGCGGGCCGGGGTGTGGCAAGACCACCACCACCCTGGTCCTTGTCCGGCTTCTCGAGGCTGTGGGACGGAGTGTCCTGCTCGCCGCCCCGACCGGCCGGGCGGCGCAGCGGATGAGCGAAGTTATCGGTCGGGAGGCCAGAACCCTGCACCGTCTGCTCGAGTGGCAGCAGGGCAGTTTCCAGAGGAATCGCCAGCAGCCGCTGGCCGGTGATTTTTTGATCGTCGATGAATCATCAATGCTTGATATATCGCTTGCCGCCGCCCTGCTCGAGGCGGTTCCGGCCGGCTGTCAGGTGCTGCTGATCGGCGATGCCGACCAGCTGCCCTCAGTCGGGCCGGGTAACGTGCTCCGTGATATTATCGCCACCGGGGTGGTGCCGGTCTTTCGGCTCACCCAGATTTTCCGCCAGGCCAGACTGTCAAAGATTATTGAGAATGCCCACCTGATCAACCGGGGGAAGGTTCCGCCTATTGAATCGCCTTTCAAAAAGCCGGCCTTGTGGAAGGAGAAGGTCGATTGTCTGTTTATCGACTCCGAGGCGGCAACCCAGGAGCAGATCACCTTTATCAATCGGGTCAAGAAGCTCTATGGGATAGGTGGTCCGGAGCAACTGGAAGAACTCGTCAACCACCGCGACCCGTTCCTTCCGCAAACCGCAGAGGCTTCCGTTTCCTATGCCCCGGAGCTGGTCATTCCAGAGAAATTTCGCCATGCCGATCTCCAGGCGATCAGTCAAGCCCGGGGCACGGCAGAAGAACTGAAAGCGCTGCTTGCCAGGGTCCATCCCTGGTCAACCCTGCATTACGGCCTTACCGCAATCGACACCGTGGTCCGCCTCTTCCAGGAATGGATCCCCCGTTATCATGGGGCCGACTGCGAGATTCAGGTCCTCTCGCCGATGACCCGCGGCAGTCTTGGTACCAGTAATCTCAACCGGGTGCTTCAGGAG
>JAZBOD010000390.1:0-7654 GCA_036350955.1 Desulforhopalus sp.
CACTGGGAAATTTCCTCTTCAGTGAGCTCTTCCTTAGCCCGAATTTTTCCTTTTATATCATCAAAATAACAGGCATATTCCTTGCCGTTCTTGTCGCGGACCCACACCAGGGATTCTTTTCCGTCTTTCATATTATCCTCCTGTTGGTTATGATTCGACGCTGTGCTGCTTCACCCTCTAGGGTAAGCACAGAGTCAGATCTGTTCAATGCTGGAAGGGGAGGAATGGTTGTGGCTGGCGGACAAAAATGCGCGACCGGATATGGCCAGGAACTTGATATCTACCGGGTGGCCCTCGACTCGATTTCGGCCCATGTGGCGATCCTCGACGAACGGGGGAGCATCCTTGAGACCAACCGGGCCTGGAGAGACTACGGCATGGCCAACGGGATTCAGGTGGAACCCTCCTGCATCGGTCTCAATTATCTGCAGACCTGTGACCAGGCGAGCCGCGAACCCTTCGACGAACCGGGGGTGATTGCCGCCGGCATCCGCCGGGTGCTCAGCGGCGAGATCGAAGAGTTTTATATCAACTATCCCTGCCACTCGCCGACCGAGGAGTGCTGGTTTGCCCTGCGGGTGGTGCGGTTTCGCGATCCCAACTCCCAGCGGGCAGTGATGTCCCACGAAAATATTACTCCGCTGATGCGGGTGCACCGCGACCTGGCCAGAAAGGAGGAGCATCTCCGTGAGCAGAGCGAAAAGCTGGAGGAGAGCAACGTCGCATTGAAAGTGCTTCTCGAACACCGGCAAAAGGACCGTCTCCAGCTTGAAGAGAATATGCTCGCCAACGTCCGGACCCTGATCCTCCCCTACGTCCAGCAGCTGATGGAGACACCGTTGCCCAAACGGTCGCGGACGATGGTGGAGATCATCGAAGAGCGGCTGCAGGAGATCGTCTCTCCTTTTCTCAATCGCCTTTCCGCCCTGCACAGCGTTCTCAGCCCCCAGGAAATCCGGGTGGCGACCATGGTTCGGGAGGGGCGGAGCAGTGTGGAGATCGCCGATGTGCTGATGGTTTCGGTCAGTGCTGTTGATTTTCACCGGAAACATATCAGAAAAAAATTGGGACTGACCGGTACCGCTACCAACCTGCGGTCCTATCTGCTGTCATTGAATTAGTAACTCCTTCCCTGGTTGTTTCAGTCCGGGGAAGGCAATGGAGTACAGTCATGGAAAGACCCAAGGTACGCCTGCTGGTTCTCACCACCTGCCCGCAGTGTCGAGCTCTGCAGGAGCTGCTCTCCGCCCATGGCGTGGAATATGAGGCAACCGATGTTGATCTGCTTCCCCCTGTCGAGCGGGAGGAACTGCTGGCGCAGATGGCCGAACATAATAAGAAGAAAGCCTTTCCGGTGACCTTTATCGGCAACAAGGCGATTATCGGTTTTCAGCGGGAGCTGATCCTGACTGAACTGGGGGTGACGGAATGACCGCGGCAGAACTCTATGAACAGCTGAAAAAGGTCAACGAGGCCAAGGGGTATTTTTTTAACCGGGACATGGCAACCACCATGTTCCTCCTCGAGTCCCTGCTCAAAAACCGGGAGCGCTACGGCTACATGTGCTGCCCCTGCCGCCTGGCAGCAGAGGACCGCGCTGCCGACCGGTATATAATCTGTCCCTGTGACTACCGGGAGGCAGATGTCGCCGAATTTGGCAGCTGCTACTGTCAACTTTATGTCTCGGCGGCGTGGAACGAGGGACAGATCGAGCACACTGTTGTTCCGGAAAGGCGTCCGGAAGAGAAAATGTAGAGTCGACAACCAGCCCACCAATATCAAGAGAGATGCCGTCAGGTGAGAATCGTTCAGGTACAGGGGATTGACCTTTCCCAGACGTTTGACGTCCTGGTGGTCGGCGGCGGCTGTGCCGGGCTCTGCGCCGCGGTTACCGCCGGCGAGGCTGGTGCCCTGGTCCTGCTGGCGGAACATGCCCTGCCGGATGCGTGGGGAGGGGACAGTCGTCACTGCCGGACGTTGCGGCTCAGCCACGAAGGCGGCAACGAATTCCTCAGCGGCTCGTACCCGGAACTGGAGTTCTGGGAAGATCTTCTCCAGGTGACCGGTGGACAGACCAATGAGCAGCTGGCGCGGTTGTTGATTCGACAGTCGAAGAACCTTGGCGACTGGCTGGCCCGCAGGGGAACCCGTTTTGTCCCCCCTGCCCCCGGCGGCCTCCATATCTCCCGAGGCAATGCCGCGCTGCTCGGGGAGGGGACGGCACTGGTCAATGCCCTCTCCGCCGCTGCCCGGAAGACCGGGGTAGAGATGCTCTCCGGCGCCGAGGTCCGTCAGCTCAACATCTCCGGCGGCAGATTTCACAGTGCCGGCCTTGCGGTTGACGGCCGAATCTGCGAAGTGCAGGCGCGGACAGTGGTGGTGGCATCCGGTGGGTTCCAGGCCAATCGGCAGTGGCTGCAGCAATTCTGGGGGGAGGCCGCGGACAATTTTATCGTCTGCGGAACTCCCTTGAACACCGGAACAATGCTTCGGGTGCTGCTCGATAACGGTGCCCTTGCAGCCGGTGATCCTCGCCAATGCCACGCCACGGCAATCGATGCCCGGGCGCCGAAAGCTGATGGTGGTGCCGCCTCCCGTCTCGACGGCATACCACTCGGGATCCTGGTCAATCGTCATGGGGAGCGTTTCATCGACGAAGGGGAGGACTTCTCGCCGAAACGTTTTGCCACCTGGGGGTTATCCATTGCCCGGCAGCCGGAGCAGATCGCCTGGGCACTTTTTGATGCCAGATCGATCGATCAGGTTCTGCCTACGGTTTTTCCTGCCTATGAAGCCGGTTCTGTCGGGGAACTCGCTGGTAAACTGGGGCTGCCGCAAACTGCTCTGGAAAATACCGTGACCCGGTTCAACGCCGCTACCCGCCTCGGCAGTTTTGACCCGTCCAATCTTGATAACTGTGCCACCAGCGGGCTGCAGCCGGCAAAGAGCCATTGGGCGAGGCCGCTTGATTCCCCGCCCTACTATGGCTATCCACTGCGCCCGGGGATCGGTTTTACCTATATGGGGGTAGCGGTCAACGAACGGGCCCAGGTGTTGCGGCAGAACTCTCGCCCCTTTGAAAATATTTTTGCCGCCGGTGAGATTGCCGCCGGGAATATCCTCGGCAAGGGATACCTGGCTGGTCTGCGGCTGACTTTGGCAACAGTTTTCGGCAGGATCGCCGGGGAAGAGGCGGCACGTCTTGGCACGGAATAACCTTACGCTCTCTGCGCCTGACTGTACCGCGATGATCGGGCGGCCGGGCCTCCCACGGTGCGGTAAACGCACCGGGCCACGCTGAGATGGGGATGCTCGGGGCGGCAATGCGGCGCCATGCCGTGCTCCAGGTTCTGGTTACCCTGGGGATTGGCGTGGGCGGTGCCACAGCAGCTCACTGGGCCGGCCTGCCCGCCGCAGGGCTGATCGGCTCGGCACTGGCGGTCTCGATGGTCTCCTTTTTCGGTTTGCCGACCGCCATCCCTCTTTGGCTGCGCAATTGCGCCTTTGCGGGGATCGGCTGTTCGCTTGGTTCCGGGGTCAGTCGTGATCTGCTCGCCCTTGCGGCGACCTGGCCGGTGAGTCTGCTTGGTCTGGTCGTGGCGATGGCCGCTATTCTCGCCTCGGGCAGCTGGGTGCTGGTCCGTTTTTTTCGCCACTCCCGGGAGACCGCGCTGTTGGCCACCGCCCCCGGGGCGCTGAGCTATTCGCTGGCGATTGCCGCCAGCGGGGTCGGCGATGCCGGAGCGGTCATCGTCATACAGAGCATCCGCCTGCTTTTTATCGCTACCGGCTTGCCTCTGGTCATTGATTTGGTCGACCCGCATCAGGGTTCAGCCGCCGCTGGCCTGCTGGCAACCACCGGCCCAGCGGCGACCGCCCTGCTCTTTTTCACCACTCTCGCTCTGGGCTTTATTCTCCAACGCTATCGGGTGGCGGCCGCTTTTCTCCTTGCCGGGGTTCTGGTCAGCGGCCTGCTCCATTACACCGGAATGGTCCATGGCCGTCCACCGACAAGTTTTCTGCTGGTCGGTTTCGTGATTACCGGTGCAGTGGTTGGTTCCCGCTTTTCGGTCATCCCTTTGGCCGAAATCCGTCGATCAATCGTTGCCGCGCTGGTTTTGGTCCTGCTCTCCAGTGTCATCGCCGCCCTTTTTGCCGGGGGCGTGGCACAGCTCACCGGGTTGCCTTTCGGGCAGGTATGGGTGGCCTATGCCCCCGGGGGGGTTGAAGCCATGGCGGCGATGGCCCTTGCCCTGGGTTACGATCCGGCCTTTATTGCTACCCACCACCTGTCGCGGATTATCCTGCTGCTGTTTTCGTTGAGTCTGCTCCTCCGCCTGTTTCGTTCGCCGCCGGTCGACCCGGTTGGCGGTCGGTAACCCACTCCTGTAACCTGAGTACGCCACATCCATGAACCAAGACTTTGCCACGATTATCCGAGAGTCGCCGCTGATCCTTACCGAATGTGCAATTTCCGAAAGGCTGCGGCGCGATGCGCAGATCGAACTGCACCCGACCCTGTTCAATACCCCGCTGATCTATCAGCCGCAGGGCAGGGAGAAAATGGCGCAAATCTATCGTCAATACCGAAGTATTGCCGCCCGGGCCGAAGTGCCGGTACTGCTCTGTGCACCCACCTGGCGGGTCGACCAGATGCGGCTCAGGGCAGCCGGTTATGATGAAACCCTGCTCAGTGATGCCGTCGGCTTTATCCGCAATCTCGCAAAGGAGATTGACGATGCCCACTCCCCGGTGGTGGTTGGTGGCCTGCTCGGCCCGAAAAACGACTGCTACGCCCCAGATCAGGCGCTCTCTGCGGCTGCTGCCGCCGACTACCATCGCTGGCAGATTGACAGGCTGGCCCGGGCGGAGGTTGATTGCCTCATCGCCCAGACCATCCCCGCCCTCAGTGAAGCGCTGGGTATAGCCCAGGCGATGGCCGATGCCGCGGTTTGTGGGCTGATCAGTTTGGTCATCGACCGCCACGGCAAAGTCCTTGATGGTACTCCCCTTGATCAGGCGATTGACCGGATTGACAACCAGGTTGACCAGCCGCCTCTGGGCTATATGGTCAACTGTGTCTACCCGACCTTTGTCTGCCCGGAAAATCAGCCCCGGCAACTCTTTTCCCGTCTTGTCGGCATTCAGGCGAACAGTTCGTCGCTTGATCACCGCCAACTCGACGGTGCCGCGGTTCTCCACCGCGATGACCTCGCTCACTGGGGAGAGCATATGCTCCGTCTCAACCGCACCTATGGGGTGAAGATCCTCGGCGGATGTTGCGGTACCGATGACAGCTACCTGCAGTATCTCGTTGACCATCGCTCCCCGGCACCTCGCTGAAGTGGTCCGCCGGTGTGCTCTTTTGCCTTGTACAGCCAAATAATCTGCTGAAAAAACCTAAAGTGATCGGGTATTATGGCACCTAGAGCGTGGTTTACCGGATGGCTGCCAGGGGATGGCCCAGGCAACGGCACGCTATTTTTTTAAGAGGAATTCTGGCATCGAGGAAGGCCTATGGAAAAGATCAAGGTACAAAATCCGGTTGTCGAACTGGACGGTGACGAAATGACCCGGATTATCTGGCAGTTTATCAAGGATCGGTTGATCCTTCCCTATCTGGATATCGATCTCCGCTACTATGATCTTTCCGTGGAGAATCGTGATGCGACCGAAGACCGGGTAACCGTGGAGGCGGCAGAGGCGATCAAAGCCCTCCGGGTAGGGGTGAAGTGCGCCACCATCACTCCCGACGAGGAGCGGGTCAAAGAGTTCAACCTCAAGCAGATGTGGCGCTCGCCGAACGGTACCATCCGCAACATCATCGGCGGTACGGTTTTTCGCCAACCGATCATCTGTGCCAATATTCCCCGTCTGGTTCCCGGCTGGACCAGACCGATCGTCATTGGCCGCCACGCCTTTGGTGATCAGTACCGGGCCACCGACTTTCTCGTTCCCGGTCCCGGCCGGTTGACCATGACCTTTACCCCCGATGACGGCGGGCCGGCTGATGAGCGGGAGGTGTTCCATTTTCCCGGGGCCGGTTGCGCGATGGGGATGTACAACCTTGACGATTCGATCCGCGGCTTTGCCCGCTCCTGCATGAATTACGGCCTCAACCTTGGCTGGCCGGTCTATCTCTCCACCAAGAACACCATTCTGAAAAAATACGACGGCCGGTTCAAGGACCTCTTTCAGGAGGTCTTTGACCGGGAATTTGCCGAGCGCTTTGCTGCGGCCGGGATTAGCTACGAGCATCGGCTAATCGATGATATGGTGGCCGCCGCCCTGAAGTGGTCGGGGGGCTTTGTCTGGGCGTGCAAAAACTATGACGGGGATGTCCAGTCCGACACTGTCGCCCAGGGCTTTGGCTCCCTTGGTCTGATGACCTCGGTCCTGATGACTGAGGACGGGGGGACGGTAGAGGCCGAGGCGGCCCACGGGACGGTGACCCGTCACTACCGGGAACATCAGAAGGGCAACAAGACCTCCACCAACCCGATTGCCTCGATTTTTGCCTGGACCCGGGGGTTGTGGTACCGGGGTAAGTTCGATGCAACCCCGGCGGTAATGCATTTTGCCGAGACCCTTGAGAAGGTCTGTGTCGATACTGTCGAGTCCGGGGCAATGACCAAGGATCTGGCAATCCTGGTCGGTCCGGATCAGCCATGGCTGAGCACCGAAGAGTTTCTCGCCCGGCTCGACGACAACCTTCGCCGGGCGATGGGGCTGGCAGGCTGACCCAACACCCAGCAGGTCACCGATCTATCCCCCGGGAAAGTTGCCTGGGAAAGACCTTTTTCGTTTTGTGCATTTGTGAAAAACATGCTATGGTGGTTTGAGTATTTAAGTATAAAAGGGAAAACTAAACAACAGGGAGGGAGCTATGAAGAAAAATATCGAAATGATCTGCGTTTCAGATATGGCAGGCTTTGATCGACAGCTCTACGAAAAATCAAAGAAAAATCTCACCAGGCATCTCGCCAGATTTGGCTGGAAGTTTGTTGATTGTGTTGTTGAAGAAGGGGATAAGGTCTGGTCCTGCAAGCCGGCGGCAATCTGGTTTCTCACCCCCAGCTTTACTGAGGACGACTGGGATTAACCTGCCGTTCCTGGCAAATCACCGCTGTCTCACGCCACACTCAGCCAAAGGTACGCGGATATGACCACCTCATCGCTTACTCCTGCCCGGAGTGATGTGTACAAATGCCTCTTATTGGCAAAAATGCAGGTGGGGATTGCACCCTGAGGAAGCATCGAAACCGAAGCCAAGGTGACCTGGGATATCCGTCAGGGTGTGCTTGCCGCGGCTGGCGGGTTTGGCAATCATTTCGGCCTGGAAGGCGATCCGAAATATCCCTAGTTCCATGGGTTCAACACCAACGTGCTGGTGCCAGCCAATACCGCCTGTAAATGGACGGCAACCCCGCCGCTGAAATATATTAAGGCAACGATCAGCAAGGTCTGATTCTACCTAAACGTTCTGGTTAGATTTCACGGCCCACAGCCGGATTATCACCATCTATGATCTGTGAAAAAAGGAGAAGCGATGAACACCCTGGTTGTCTACGCAAGTAAAACCGGCAATACGCGAAAGCTTACCGACCATATCGCCCAGTGGCTCAAAGGGGAAAAAACCTATGTGTCCGTCGAG
>JAZBOD010000391.1:0-2963 GCA_036350955.1 Desulforhopalus sp.
ATCTGCCCGGCGGCCAGGGCGGTGAGAATAATCGCCATGGTGGCGGAGCTGCTCTGCAGGACCGCGGTGAGCACCATTCCGCTCAGCACCGAGAGGGCGAGACCCCCCCGGGAAGAGACCTGGCTCAACTGGAAGGCCTGCCCCTGCAGATCAGCAAAGCCGAGCTGCATGGCGAAGATCCCCATGAAGAAGGCACCGAGTCCAAGCAGTACATTGCCCAGGGCCTTTTGCAGAGGAGCTTTCCCGGAAAGAAACATCACCCCGAAGACCACCATCGGCAGGGCCAGGCCACTCAGGTTGACCTTCAGACCGATCGCGGCAACTATCCAGGCAGTGCTGGTCGTGCCGAGATTTGTGCCAAAAATTATCCCAAGGCCACTGCGCAGACTGAGTAGGCCGGTACTGAGGAAAGTGATGGCGATGATGGTGATCAACGAACTTGACTGCAGCACCGCAGTACTCGTCAGACCCAGGAAAAAACTGAACCAGAAGCTCTGGCCGATCTTCTGCATGAAACTGTAGAGCGGCCCAGCGGCAATGCTTTCGAAGCCGCTTTCGAGAAACTTCATGCCAAACAAGAGGGTCGCCACCCCAGCGGCAATCAGTTCGAAATTTTGGCTGTAGTAGAAGCCCGCCGCAAGAATGATCAGTGCGGCGGCAAACAACACTCTGCGGATCATGCTCTCTCCCTGGTAATACGCCCAACCCCTCAAACCGCTGGTCAGAGTCTGGCCGAGCATGTTGATTAGTTCAGCCAGTTCCAGCATAGCCAAGAGGCGCGGCGAACACAAGGCGTCAATTTCACCAGCCCACCGGTTGCGAGTGCCAGCACCGGGCCGGCTGCTCACCCCCTTGCCCAAGCAGAGGGGGAGAAGGTCCCTGACGACATCGATCCGCTAGAACAAGACTTGATTTTCCCGGAGAATCCCGATCACCGGGGTTCCATTTTCCAACAGTAGGGATCAAGATCGGAGAAGATATCCAGGCCAAACCCCTGGGTCACCGCCGGACAACCGCCACAGGCCGGGCGAATGGCACAGGTGGCACAGGCGGAACTGCCCTGACGGTAGCGCTCGGCAAGGGGGCTGTGAAAGATCTCGGCAAGGGAGGTCTGAAGAATATTGCCCAGTGGTGAGGGGAGTTTACGGCAGGCATGAACCTCACCGTCCGGCAGCAGGGCGACAAAATTAAAAGCGGCGCCACAGCCATGACCGGCACAGCCTCCGGTCAGCGGAAGACCCTGCTCATCAAGGAGCACATTGAGCAGGTTGTCTTTGAGTCTGAGAATCGGGTTGGTCTTGGCAACCCGAAGATATTCTGCCAGAAATTGCCGATAGGCTGCCGGCTCAACCGAGGTCAGTGCCGCACCCTCACCGACCATCGCCAGCCGGTTGAAGGTAAACAGATCGACCCGATCACCGAGGATTTCCACCAGGGGGAGAACCTGATCAAGGTTTGCCCGGGTCAAGGTGAGCATGACCATCGAGAAGATCCGCTTCTGCCGAAGTACCGCCAAAAAGTCAAGAACGGTGGCAAAATGGCCCTTCCCCCGGATATAGTCGTTGTGTCCGGCAAGGCCTTCGAGACTGACCTGATAGAACTCGGGCATCCCCGAATCAAGTATTTTTTCTAGTGATTCTAAGCTTATCGGATTACCAAGTATTGCTGTGAGCAGGCCTCTTGCGCGGGCCTCCCGGTAGAGCTGGTGGAAGTGTTCAGAGAGCAGCGGGTTGCCGCCGGTAAAGCTTACCTGGCCATAGAGGTGGTGGGTTCGACAGAAATCGTAGAGCTGGTCGAGAACCCGGATACCCTGATCAAGAGTCATTGCCGGCCGGGAACTGCGGTCGTAGCAGTGGCGGCAGCGCAGATCGCAGGCCTGGGTGAGGTGCCACTGCAGGGTAAAGGCTGAGGCCTGAAGCAGATTGTCGGCACCGGGAAAATCCCGACGAAAACTCTCCGGGCGAACGATGGCCGATGGCGGGGCACGCAGCAGGCCTTTCTGTACCGCAGCCCAGAGGATATCCTCAATCACCCCGATATCGACGCCCCCTTCCCGGGCGGCCTCCTCAACCGGAATACCCTCGCCGACAATTTTCAAGGCGAGCAGATCGTGACTGCTCGGGGTGGTGATCGCCGGCCGCTCGCCCGGCGCACCGGGGAGAAGCAGAACACATGCTCTGCCCCGGCTCGGCTGGTCGGCTGCACCGGCAAGCAGTTCAGGCAGCCCCCGCCAGTTTACCGCAATCAGTTCAAGACCTGGACGGACAATCCGTTTAGTGACGCTCTCCGGTTGTTCTGTCCCGGCCCTGGCCAAGCGGAAGGCCGCCCTTTCAAGTGCCGCAAGATCAGCAAGAAAAGGGCTATCGCCGCAAAGTTCGGGATGGGCGGCAAGAATCTCCGGCAGCTCGTTTGGCGAACCCCAGTCAACACCGGACGGGCGCAGCTTCGCACAAAAGGGATAGATGGTTTGCAGCAGATTTTTCAAAGGTCCCAGTCATTGCATCTCAACTGCCAAGCTGCCGGCGGGAAGGAATTAGAGCTGAATAATGGGTGCGGACCGCACCCTGCTTTCAGCCTCAGCCGCTTTTCGCTGGTTTCTTCTTGAGTGCTTCACCGGCCTCGGCGGCAGCCGCCTTGGCGGCATCTTCCACAGTTTCAGCCGCACCTTCGGCGGTTTTTTCCACTGCCTCGGCGGCCTTTTTCAGCTCTTCTGTCGCGGCGCTCCCGGCGCCATCAGTTTTCCCGCCTCAGCCACTGCCGGCGGCCGGCTTACTTACCTCAGCGCTCCCGGCGCTGGGTTTGGCCCCTCAGCCACTGCCGGAGGCATGGGCTCCGGGCAGGGTGACCCCGCCGGCACTGAGCAGACTGGCCACACCGAGTCCGGCCAGCAATTTTTTCATCTCTTTGTTCATCTTTGTCTCCTTGTGTCGATTTCAGGCAGCATCAACAGGCGAGGCCGATCG
>JAZBOD010000392.1:0-2062 GCA_036350955.1 Desulforhopalus sp.
CACCATCCTGATCAATATCCACACCCTGAGCGACCTGCTCAACATGATCCAGCCAATGACTGAGTTCGTCAAGGAATTCGGCGTGGTCCTCAAGGAGACCGATATCGTTCACGGGGTTAATCTATGGCTCGATGGTCTGCAGCAGGGCAGCGGCCTGGTCAAACTCGCCGGTACCATCATCACCTTCCTGCGGCGAATCGACTGTAATGAGAAGCAGATCGACGAAATCTGCCGGGCGATTGAAACCATCGATTTTTCTCGACCGCAAAGGGTCAGTGCCCTGGGCATTGTCAAACAGCTCAATGACCCCAAGGTGCAGGAAGCTATCGGCTTTATGTTCATGATGCTCCGGGCGATGGGCAGCTGCCTGCAGAGCTACCAGAATGACAAGGAACAACGGCAGCCCGCTTGAAGGCATTCGGGCAAACGCCGACACCCCTTTTTATCAACCATGAGTAAGAGAGGAGAACCAAAAGATCATGAAAAAGCTCGTCATACTCGGGGCCGGCAGCGGCGGCACCATGATGGCAAACAAGATGCGCCGGGATCTCGACGATGACTGGTCGATCACCCTGATCGACCGGGACAACGTCCACTACTACCAGCCCGGCTACCTCTTCGTCCCCTTCGGGATCAACAAGGCCAAGGAGATCAGAAGAAGCCGCCGGGAATTCATCAAGCCGGGGATAGATTTCGTCATCTCGGAATTGACCAACGTGGACTGGAACAAGCAGGAGGTCACCACCGCCACCGAGGGCATTTTCAAGTACGACATTCTGATCATGTCCACCGGCTGCGATATCCGTCCGGAAGAGGTGGAAGGCCTTCAGGAGGGCTGGGGCAAGGATATTTACGGCTATTACCGCTTTAACGACTGCCAGGAGTTGGGCAAGGCCCTGAAAAACTTCAAAGGCGGGAAAATGGTGGTCAATATCGCCGAAATGCCGATCAAGTGTCCGGTTGCGCCACTGGAGTTCGTTTTTCTAGCAGACTGGCATTTCCACGAACGGGGAATCCGCGACAACGTCGAGATCGAGTTCGTCACTCCCCTGGCCGGCGCATTTACCAAACCTGTCGCAACCAGGGTACTCACCGAGGCCTGTATCGAAAAAAATATCAAAATCACCCCCAACTTTTCGCTGGGCTCAGTCGACCACAAGCGCAAGGTGATCGCCGCCTACGACGGTACCGAGATCGAATACGACATGCTGGTCTCCATCCCGCCCAACTTCGGAGCGCAGGTGATGATCGACTCAGGGATTTCCGACCCGATGGGCTATATCCCGGTGGACAAACACACCCTCCAGCCCCAGGGCTACGATAACGTCTGGGTTCTCGGTGACGGCACCAATGTCCCGACCTCAAAGGCCGGGGCGGTAGCCCATTTTCAGGGGGATGTCCTCCATGAAAATATCATGGCCTACATCACTGGAGGTGAGCAACACGCCCGCTCAGACGGGCACGCAGTCTGATTCATCGAATCAGGCTTCGGGAAAGCCTATATCATCGACTTCAACTACGATACCGAACCTTTCACCGGCAAGTACCCCTTTCCGGCAGTCGGCCCACTCAGCCTGCTGAAAGACACCGAACTCAACCACATGGCCAAACTGATGTTCAAGTGGGCCTACTTCAACCTCCTGCTCAAAGGCGTCTGGCTCGGCCCGCCGGACATGATGATGGAGGGGAAAAACCGCACCGGTTGAAAAGACCTCCCCCTGCCGTAGCGCCAAACGGCAGGGGGAGACAGACGACGGACGGCAGGTGGTGCCAAGCGCCCTCAGTAGCGGAGCAGTCCGGCAAGTAAGGCGCGCTCAGGCACCTCCTCGGGGGCGACCGCATAGACCTGGCCACCGTTGAGAATAGTCTCGATAGCCGCCAGATTCAGGAGATCTTCATCGCCGGGCTGAGGGGTCTCACGCAGGTGGACAGCACCGCTGCCCGGAACAAAAGATCCCCAGCACTGGACACCGACCGCAACAAACAGGGTATCGATCCGCCCATGGGAGGCGGCGCGAACCGCCTCAGCCACATCCACGGTCGTCTGGCCGGTACCGGCCAG
>JAZBOD010000393.1:0-5639 GCA_036350955.1 Desulforhopalus sp.
CACGATTTCAACAATGTCCTCACCCCGATTATGGGCTATACCGAAATTATCCGGCTCAAGCTGAAAAAGGACGAATTTGCCGACTCGGTGGTCCTCGAATATCTCGGCGAGATCCTCAGGGCGGCGAAAAGGGCCAAATCCCTGGTTGAGCAGGTGCTGACCTTCTCGAGAAGTATTGAGAAGAGGGAGGTACTCCAGGATCTGCACCCGATCGTCAAGGAGGTGATGAAACTGTTGCGGGTGACCCTGCCGACCACGATCACCATTATCGAGGAGGTTGATGAGCAGTGCGGCAAGGTGCTGATCGACCCGGTGCAGATCCATCAGGTGTTGATCAATCTCTGTACCAATGCCGCCCATGCGATGTCCGGCAACCACGGCCGATTAACCGTCAGGCTGGCTCCAGCCCCGTCCACCGCCGATGGCCGGGAATGGCTCGAACTCAGTGTCGCCGATACCGGCACCGGCATTGAAGAGAGTCTGCTTGACCGAATATTCGAACCCTATTTTACCACCAAGGAAAAGACCAGCGGTACCGGAATGGGGCTGGCGATGGTGCACGGCATTATCAACCGTCAGGGTGGTTTTCTCAAAGTGGAGAGTGAAGTGGGGCGTGGTTCTCTGTTCAGGGTTTTTCTGCCGGTGGTCAGGCGGGAGAGTTCCATCGATCAGGTGATCTCGCTTGCCGATCTGCAGAACGGGTCGGGCAATATCCTTCTCGTCGACGATGAGGAGCAGGTGGTTCAGGTCACCGGCGAGATTCTGCAGAGCCTCGGCTACCGGGTGTATATCAACAGTACCCCCGAGGAGGCCCTTGCCCTTTTCACTAAGGATCCCGATAAGTTCGATCTTCTCTTGACCGATCTGACCATGCCCGGTCTCACCGGCCTGGAATTGAGTGAACGGGTCAAGGCCCAGCGGCCCGATCTGCCGATAATCCTCTTTACCGGGAATTCCGATCAGGTTTCCAAGCATGCGGCGCTGGCGGCCGGAGTCAACGAATACTGCCGAAAACCGATCTCGATTCGCCAGCTCTCCACGGTGGTGGGGAAGTTCCTCGGTTAAGCTCGATCTCTTGTTGCATTTCACCCCAGCCGGGGCCGGCGCCGCCGGTCTTGCTTTTCCTGCCTTGTTTGCCGTGGCGGTGGGGTGGTTTGCTTCTCTGCCTAGAGGGTATTTCCTTCGTTGACCTGATCATTGAGGGTCCAGAGGTCGTAGAGGTAACCCAGACCAAAGAGGCCAAAGGTGAAGAGATAGAGCAGGCCGGTGAGCCATTTGCCGAGATACATCCGGTGGACGCCGAAAAACCCGAGAAAAACCAGGAGCAGCCAGGTGAGGTTGTAGTCGTAGGGACCCTGGCGAAATTGCCGGTCGGCGGCACGGTTCATTGCCGGGATCAGGAAGAGATCAACAATCCAGCCGATAAACAGCAGGCCAAGGGTGAAGAAGTACATGGTGCCGGTGATCGGTCGGCCATAATAGAAGCGGTGTGCGCCAAGAAAGCCGAAAAGCCACAGCAGGTAGCCAAGCAGCAGGGAATGGGAAGGGAAGTCACGCTGCTGCATGACCGGCTCCAATCATCATCTTCACCCCCTCGACCCGCTGCCAGGCCTCGTTGATCCGTTCTCCGGTGATCTGCCCGGCCCCTACCGCGGCCAGAACAGCTTCGCTCATCCTGCGGAGAACCCCGGGAATCTCCACAAGATTGTTACCGAGAATAATCATGTCGACCCCTGCGGCAAGGGCGAGGCAACAGGCCTCTTCCAGCCGGTGCCGGCTGGTGATTGCCCCCATCTGCAGATCATCGGTGACCACCAGCCCGGAAAAACCCAGTTCGCCGCGAAGCAGGCCGGTGACCGTTGCCCGGGAGAGGCTCGCCGGATAGTCCGGGTCAAGGCGGCGATTGCAGAGGTGACCGACCATCACCGCATCGGCCAGCCCTTCATCGATCAGCCGACGGTAGGGGAGCAGTTCCTGCTCTTCCCAGCTGTCGCTGACGTCGACCAGTCCCTGGTGGGAGTCGCCCCGCGAACTGCCGTGGCCGGGAAAATGTTTCAGGCAGGAGAGCAGCCCCTTCTGCCGGTGCGCGGTTATCCAGGCCCGGGCATGGGCGATGACGGTATCGGGCTCAGCGGCAAAGCTTCTCCCGTACCGGCCGATTATCGGATTGTCGGGGAAACTGTCAAGATCGACCACCGGCGCCAGATTCCAGTTGATCCCCAATTGGCCAAGCATCGTCGCGGTGCTCCCGGCGGCGGCGGCAGTGGCGGTAAGGCTCAAATCCTCTCCCAGTTCCGCAGCTGCCGGGGTCTCGGTAAAGCCGCGTTCCCCCTTGAAACGGCTGACCTTCCCGCCTTCCTGGTCAACGGCGATCAGCAGCCTGCCGCCGGCTGCCTCCTGCAGGGTGGTGGTCAGGGTCTTGAGCTGCTCGGCGCCAATGATGTTGTTCGGTTTGCCCCCTTTGGCGAGGAGTTGGTCGAAGAGGATCACCCCGCCGAGCCGGGAGTCTCTGATATCGGCAATGATCGGGTGGTCGGCGGCCAGCTGGTGCCCGCTGAAGCCGATGACAAAGAGTTGGCCGATCTGTCTGCGAAGTGCTGATAGGTCCATGGGAAGGTGTCGTTGCCTTGATTCTCGTTGAAAATTTGCCCGCATGAGTACCGGCGGGAAACCGAAATGTCAAAGATTATTTCTTGGCGGTTCTGTCAAAAACTTGACAAACCTGCCGGGCGGGCAGTTGCCGAGGCTGCAGGGAGGGAAGAGCCCTTTGCCTGAAATCGACTTGCAGCCCTTCGCCACAAGGGTTCTTGGGCGAAAGAGCCGGGCTGTTTTCGGCTGAACAGGCCCGAATGGCATGGAAACTGCTATTAAAAAGCGTAATCTGGAGGTAAAGATTTTCTTCCTTCAGACGATAAGTAGCTCAAGGGTAAATGTATCTGCGAAATTTTTTCTGGGGTAACGATCATGATTCAGCGAACCAAAACAACTCAGCGTTTTCAAGGGCACCACTCGGTCGACCTGGAAAAGGTGATGGTTGAGCTCGATCAGCTGAAAAAACAATCCGAACGCCTGGAACTGATCAACGGACTGCACGCGAGAATGCTCGGAGTACTCAGTCTTACCGGGATGATTGAGGCCTTCTCGGTATGGTTGATGCCCCTGGTCAGCCATGAGCTGATCGGCTACCACAATACCTGCCGGCAGAAACGGCATCTCTTCTGCTCCGGACACGGGCCCAATCGGCGCCGGGCGATTGCCTTTGCTGAACAGCTCATCGACCAGGGAAGCATTCCCGGTGGCAGTTTTACCGAAATCGACGGGTGCTGCGCTTATAAATGGATCTTCGAGACGCATGAAGACGCCGGTGTGCTGCTGATTCTGAAAGAGGGCAATGCTCTCTCCAGCGAAGAACTTGATCTGGTTAACCACGCTCTGGAGATTCTCGCCGAATGCCTGCGCCGGGGGCTGGAATACGAAGATCTCTTCCTCCGGGCAAGTAACGACCCGCTTACCGGTCTCTCCAACCGTCGGGTATTTGATGACCGCATCCAGGGGATGATTGACAGTGCCCGCAGGCACCGGATGCCCCTGTCGATGATCTCGATGGATCTGGACAAGTTTAAGGAAATCAATGACAATCTTGGACATCAGATGGGCGATAAGGTGCTTCAGGAAGTAGCCAGAGTACTCAAATCTGCCGTCCGCTCCACCGACCTGCTGGTCAGAATGGGCGGGGATGAGTTTCTCCTGGTCCTCGACAACACTGCCTTGAGTAGTGCCAGAATTTTGGCGGAAAGGCTCTGCACGGCGGTTGATGAACTGGACATCTGGGCTGATGACCACACCAAACTCGGGGTCTCCATCGGCCTCTCCGAACTTCAGCCGGACGAAGAACTGCGCGCCTGGCTTGAGCGCACCGATGATATCCTCTACCACGCCAAGGCCGAGGGGCGGGGGCGGGTGTCGGTAAGGTAACCGGAGAGAGTTCATCCGGAAACTGTCAGGGGCCGACCGGTATCACCGGTCGGCCCCTGTTGTTTGGTTTATGCAGACTCTAGGGTGCGGTTCAGCACCGTTCAAAAGTGATTTTGAGCGGGATCAGATGGAGGGCGGAACTGGTCTGTTCGGTGCGGCCGAGACTCCAGTCGGTACAGCGTATCCCGTCGCCGAGCAGCCTATCAACCTCGGCAACCAGCCCCTTGATGTTGATTATCGGGTGGCGGGAGAAGACCTGGGGCAGCCCCTGGGTGAGGTTGCAGGCCAGGCAGCGGTTTGGCCGTTGGTGGAGGAGCAGGTCAAGGATCAGCTGGTCGCCCCGGGTCTCCCGGTAGGCCAAAGAGATGTCGTAGGCACCTTCTGCGGCATCGCCGAACAGGGCGTCAAAAAATTCATCGGCTCGACTTCTTGGGAAAAGGGCGGCAAGTTTATCCTGGCTGAGGGCACGGGCAAAGGGGTCGGTGGCAACAGTCATGGTCGTTTCGAGCAGGAGTGGGAGGGTTGGTGGCTGTGCCGATAGCGCCTCCAGTGACGCCCGACACCGCAGGCACTATACCAGCGCCGGCTATTTTGTCAACCAGGTTGCGGCGGAGGCGGCGGCCGTGGTAGAGTAGCCGCCATGAACAAGGGACCATCTCCACTGACCGGCGGATCCCGGGCCGGGATCGATCTGCGCGAGTTGAATGAGGCTCAGCTGGAGGCGGTGACCACCATTGCCGGTCCGGTGCTGGTTATTGCCGGGGCCGGGAGCGGCAAGACCCGCACTCTGGTCCATCGGGTCGCCTACCTGGTCGATCAGGGCGTTTCCCCCGAGGCGATCCTCCTTCTCACCTTTACCAGAAAGGCCAGCCAGGAGATGCTCTGGCGGGCCGGCCGTCTGCTCAACGACACCTGCAACCGGGTGGTCGGCGGGACCTTTCACAGCATAGCCAACCTGCTTCTGCGGCGTTATGCTGATCGCCTCGGCTACATCTCCTCCTTTACCATCATCGACCGTGCCGATGCCGAGGGGATCATCAACCTCCTGAAATCCTCCCTGGGACTTGGTAAAAAAGACAAACGCTTCCCCTCACGGCGGGTGCTGATCAACATCATCAGCGGGTCGATCAACCGCTCCCTCGCCGTCGATGAACTGGTGGAGGGGCAGTTCCCCCATCTGCTCGACCATCTGGACGATATCCTCCGTCTGCAGCAGCATTATCAGAGCTTCAAAATTGATCATGGCCTGATGGATTACGACGATCTGCTGGTTAACTGGAAGCGTTTGCTCGCGGAGTTTCCAGAGGTTCGTCAGACCATATCCGAGCGCTTCAGCCATATCATGGTCGATGAGTATCAGGATACCAACCTGATTCAGGCCGATATTGTCCGCCTCGCCGCCGACAGCCACGACAACGTCATGGTGGTCGGTGATGACTCCCAGTCGATCTACTCGTTTCGCGGGGCGGATTTTTACAATATCATGCGTTTTCCGAAGGTCTTTGCCAATACCCGGGTGATGAAACTTGAGGAGAACTACCGCAGCACCCAACCGATCCTTTCCCTGACCAACGATATTATCGACAAGGCTCAGGAAAAGTACAGCAAAACGTTGTTTACCAGTATTTCCGGAGAGCTGCGACCGATGGTCTTTGCCGGCCGTG
>JAZBOD010000394.1:0-2318 GCA_036350955.1 Desulforhopalus sp.
AAGATTCTCCTCGGTCACCGTCTGATGGGCAACCCACAGCGCCGACGGCAGATAGCCGTTTTGGTTGATCTCCGCCAGGTCCTTTTTAAAGATCGAATTGGAGTAGATCACCTCGTTGATCACATAGGGCCGCCGGGCGGCCTCGCGCACCCACTCAAAACCGCCCATGAACACCAGGCCACAGGCCAGGGCGAGAAAGGCCACCGGCTTGAGGTTGTAGGCCGGGCGAATGATCCCGGCGCCGAGGAGGATGAAAAAGACCCCCGCCAACCCGACGGCGGTGGGCGCCAGGGCGGCCTGGATGGTCGGCGACTTGCCGAGTACCAGGGCATGTGCCTGCTCCGGCAGGGCCGAGAGGTACCAGAGACCGGCGGGAATGGCGGCGAGGAAGGCGAGCATCCCGAAGATCGCGGAAAAGCGGGTCATCTTCTCACGAACCGCCTGATCGGCGGTAAAGGCCGCCGAGAGGTAGCCGTAGCAGGCGGCGACCAGCAGGGCGACAAAGGTGCGGAAAAAGAGCGACGGCCAGAAACTGGGGTTGAAGAAGCCGCGCCAGAAATCAAAGTCCTCGGCCCAGCTGCCGGGGGTGAGCATCACCCCGATGATGCCGTTGATCACAAACAGCGACATCCAGGCGGCAACGAAGTAGATCCAGCCGACCTTGAGGTGGGTGGCGGAATCCATCCGGCCGAACATATAGAAATAGACAAAGGCGGCGGCGATCTCCACCAGGAAGAAGACCCACTCGATTGCCCAGCCAAAGACAAAGTTATGGATGAGAAAGGAGGTCGCCGCCGGGTTGACCAGGGCGATGATGAACCAGATCCCCACCCCGGTGATCGAACCAAAGACCAAGGTCAGCAGGATAAAAAAGCGGGCGTGGCGTTTGGTGAAGTCGAGGATCGCCTGGCTGTTCTCCCGCAGTCCCTTTTTTTCGGCGTAGATCAGATAGAGACCGCCGCCGACGGCAAAATGCGAGACATAGACGTGCAAGATGGCGATCAGGGCGATCAAGATCCCGCCACCGGTCTCCGGCAGATACCAGATCGGATAGTTCATTGTTTCTCCCCTGGGGTGGTCACGTTGAAATTGGTCACCCGCCTACAGTAAGCAAGATGGGAACGATTTTCAATTACGACTTTGTCGGAGTTTCAGGGGGTTGGTGCCCCTTTTCGAGATAGTTCTCCAGGCTCCGCTGCAGGGTTATCTCGGCGAGCTGGGCACAGTGCAGGTGGGTTTCCGGCAACTGGCCGACCCGGTCGATGATCGTCACCATATTGACCCGGCGCAGGTCGGCAAGGGATTTGCCCCGGGCAAGAGCGGCTGCCGCCTCGACGCAGTTCTTGCTGAACGAACAGCCGTTGGTCCAGCAGTGGCAGTTGACCACCTGCCCATTGCGGATCTGCAGGCCGATCTCCATGGTGTCGCCGCAATTGCCGACCACCCGCGCCACACCATCGGGATTATCGAGGGTCTGATTGTTGAAATAATAGAGGAAAAACCAGGCCAGCCCCACCACCAGCAGAACCAGAAAGGCCACCACCGCACTAAACAGGGTCATCACTCTTCTCCTTGCCGCCCCTCCGCGGGCAGACCACCCCTTGCCGAATCGCCGTTCGGATGGTACTTTCGCCTCCTACGGAAAGGCCAAGAGTACCGCAAAAGGTGCAGACTCGACCGGCAGCCCCGCCAGCACGGGTGCAGCCGATATAAAAAAAAGCCAGGATACCCGAAAAAGAGGCAATGCGCTATCCAACCGTCACCACCCGTCTGGTTATTCTCCTCGGCAAGCCGCTCGGCCATTCGGTCTCCCCGGCGATGCACAACAGCGCCTTTGCCGAACTCGGCATGGACTACTGCTACCTGCCGGTTGAGGTTGCCGCCGAGGACCTGGCCACGGTTTTTGCCGGGCTGAAAAAGATGAATCTGGCCGGCGGCAATGTCACCGTCCCGCACAAGATCCGGATCATCGAGCTGCTTGACCGCCTTGACCCCCTGGCCCAGTCGATCGGCGCGGTGAATACCATCTGCCTGGAACAGGGCCAGGCAGTCGGCTACAATACCGACGGCTACGGGTTTCTCCGATCACTCCAGGAGGTGGCGGACATCAGCCCGGCAGGGGAGCGGTTCTTTCTCCTTGGCGCCGGCGGTGCGGCCCGGGCGATTGCCATGACCCTTGCCGCTGAAGGGGCGGCAATCATCATCATCAGTAACCGCACCGCAGAGCGGGCCGAGGCCCTGGCCGAAGAGGTCAACCGGGTGATCCGCCCCTGTGCGGCGATGGTCGCCGCCGGGGCACAAGAACAGCGGGCGGCCCT